>JARFQI010000110.1 GCA_029287855.1 Arenicellales bacterium
GTAGTGAGGGCATCTTCTTCAATCTCTAATAGCGCATGATCCAGAATTAGCATCGATTCAGTAGAATCTTCTATATCTCGTGCTTCCTGAATTCTTCGCATGACCAGGGCGACCTGTTTACGTAGATGATTATACGCATCCTTAATTGCTTTATTGTCGCTGCGGATAAATCGCTGTAAATTTTTCTGCAAATGCTTGATGTCCTTGATCGCATTGACCAGTATACGTCCTGCACGCGAATAAGCCTGCAGGTCCTCACCATATGTCCCGGTGATTCGTTCGCGCGCCTGTATGACGAACTGCGTTATCGCGGAATAAATCCGCTTGATACGTGTTCCATAGGCATCATCAATATTCTCAAAACGTGGCATGTGGCGGCTTACGATGAGTTCATCAAGACTATCAGGGCCGAGAATCTCGCTTTTTTTCCAGCCGAGGCCATGAGCAATTACACGGCTGGCAAGATCGTATAATCTTTCTGATTCCTTGCGCACCACTTCGAGTGCAGCCGGTGGCGATTCCAGCGCGGCATCATTGAGATATTTTGGTTTCTTGATGGCAGTGACCGGTTCTCGCAGCAGTTTCTCGAGAAACACGACGAGTTTATTCGTCAGTGGCAGCATGATGATGACGCCAACCAGGTTAAACAATGTGTGGAATACGGCAAGTCTGAGAGTGTAGTTATCATCGGCTATGCCAGTGAAGTCACTGATGATTTCCACAGCATAAAGGAACTGTTGAATAAAAATGATCGCGATGATACCGGTTACCATGTTGAAAATCAGGTGCGCGCCGGCCAGCCTCTTGCCTGCAATGTTGGAACTAAGGCTGCCAAGTATAGCGGTGATGGTAGTGCCCATATTGGCGCCAATTGACAGCGCCAGTGCATTTTCATACGTAATTTGATGCGCCGCGAGAGCCGTGATCGTTAGAATCAGGGTTGCATGGCTGGATTGCATAATGACGGTAGCCGCAATACCAATCAGGGTGAACAAAAGCAGTCCCTTGAGGCCAATAACGCCATAGGCTGATAGGTCTATGGTTTCTCGGAAGGCTTCAAAACCTTCTTTCATGTAATGAATGCCGAGGAACAGGAAGCCAATGCCAGCAAGAACCCAGCCTATCCCTTTCCACACCGGGCTTTTCTGAAAAATCATAACGATGCCGAAGACCAGCATCGGCATGGCATAGGCTGCTAAATTTACTTTAAGTCCGAAGCCGGCCACCAGCCAGGCACCGGTTGTGGTGCCCAGGTTGGCACCGAATATAATGCCGATGCCGGCAGCAAGATTGATCAGCCCGGCAGACAGGAATGAGATCGTAAGCACTGACACCAGAGAACTGGATTGCATCAGCGTGGTGGTGACTATACCGAAGCTGAGCGCTTTCCACAGACGATCGGTCGAGAAACGCAGTACGCGTTCAAGCAGTCCGCCGGAAAAACGCTGGAAGCCATCTTCCAGGGCCAGCATGCCGAACAGAAATATCGCTACGCCCGAGGCGATCTGTTTAAAATCGGAGCTGCGCCAGAACGCATAGGCCAGCAGCAGCAGGATTACGGGCAGTAGCAGTTTTCTCATCAGTGGCATTACTGGTTACCTATAACTGACAGGTATAGAACGACAAACGAAAGTGTCATAATTACAATAGCCAGGTTGCCGGGATTACTGCGGCAGCAGCAGACCGCGCAACATGTAGAAAATCATCGCAGCCATCAGTCCACTGGCAGGCACTGTGATTATCCATGCGGCGGCAATTTTCCACAGATGTGATCGCCTGACCAGTTCCTGCCTGTAGATTTTACTTAACACCTTGCGTTCTTTCTTTGTCAGGTGAGCACGGGTGGAATGTGTTTTTAGTTTCTCCAGTAACTCTCTTTTATGATCGATAGAGGCTGACTTGAACTCCAGCAGAAAGGCCTCGACGGCTTCCGGATCGTCATCATCGTGATGATGCTTGATTTCCTCAAGGATGCCGCCGTAACGGGTTTTCAGGTATTCACGCAGGAAACCAACGCCGAATACACCACCGACCGCAATATGGGTGGAGCTCACCGGCAGCCCCAGCTGTGAGGCAATGATGACAGTGATTGATGCAGCCATGGCAATGCTGAAGGCACGCATTTTATTAAGTTCTGTAATTTCAGAACCAACAGTGCGAATCAGCTTTGGACCATACAATGCCAGGCCGAGAGATATACCCACGGCACCGACAATCATCACCCACAGCGGGATTTGTGCTTTTGTAGCGACGCCGCCGGCGACGATAGCTTCATTAATTGCTGCCAGGGGTCCTACGGCATTCGCAACATCATTGGCACCATGGGCAAAACTCAGCAGGGCTGCAGCAAAAATGAGAGGTATGGTAAACAGGTTGTTAACGCTATCTTTATCATTGGTAAGTTTATCTGCTGCTCTGGCAATAACCGGACGCAGCAGGATATACAGTACGATCGCGATAACTAAACTTATGCTTCCTGCGGTGAAAAAGTCGAGTTTCCATATTTTTTTCAGGCCTTTCAGTATCAGGTAGGTAGAAAACGACCAGGCCATGACAGCCAGTAACAGGGGGACCACCTTTTTTGCTGCTGCCAGCATATCCGGCTTGTAGGTGATCGAGAATTTTATCAGGTAGAGAAATGCAGCCGCAATGATGCCACCAAGCACGGGAGAGATTACCCAGCTGGCAGCAATCGCACCCATTTTGCCCCAGTTTGCAATACCGATGCCGCCTGCAGCGATACCGGCTCCAAGTACGCCACCAACAATAGAATGGGTGGTCGAGACAGGTGCGCCAGATGCCGTAGCAAGATTTAACCACAAAGCCGCAGCCAGCAGGGCAGCCATCATCAGCCAGATGAAGGTGTCGGTATCAGTAACCTGAGCAGGGTCGATAATGCCTTTTTTAATCGTACTGACGACATCGCCGCCAGCAATCAGTGCGCCGGATGATTCGAAGATGGCTGCAATAATGATTGCCCCACCCAATGTTATGGCCTGTGAGCCAACCGCCGGGCCGACATTGTTAGCCACATCGTTGGCACCAATATTCAGGGCCATGTAACCGCCTATCATGGCAGCGATGACGAGCATAATCTTGCTGCCTTCAACCGGCGGCTGCAGTTCGATATACAGCATGATACAGACAAGAAAAAATAGTGCGGCACCAAACCGTAATAGTTCAAAGCGGCTGGTTGTTGCTGCCTTATCAATCTGGTTAATGATTTTTAGTTCCATGTGCTGTCTCGGTAGTATGGAAAGGGCATGAAGGGCGGTGAGATAAGGTAAAAAAATGTGGCGAAAGTATAGCGCCTATTATTTCCATATAGATAGTGCATGTTAATTATTTTTCTGCCAAGAGAAAGTCTATTTTCATATTCCTTTGCGAGAAGTTTTTGTGAAAAATAACGTGGTTTTTTTAAAGTAACTATTTTTATTCGTTTACGACTGCAGGCAGGGATATGGTAACTTATTGATTATTTTATATTAGAAGGAAATTGATAGCATGTCATCGTGTCTTCGTGTAGACTCACCGTAAGAATGCGATTTCCGCACAGTGCCCCCCAAGTCGTTAAGCAGTTCAGTTTCCCTTTACCTTCTTTTACGCCCTGTCTGACTCTCATTTCTATTTTTTTAACGATTCGGTAAGAAGACGAGATGTATTTCGTCTATCTAATGAAATCAGTATCACAGGAATCAATATTGAAAAAAATTTTCGTCGGTGGTTTACCACAGGATGCCACTGAAGCCAGTGTCACAGAAATTTTCTCAGAATATGGGAAAGTCCGCTCCATCAAGCTTGTGTCGGATGTGTTTTCCGGTCGCTGTCGTGGCTTTGGTTTTATTGAAATGGAAGGGCATGAAGCACGTGCAGCCATTGAAGCACTCGATGGTCGGATGCATAGCAATGCCCCGCTGAAAGTACGTTTCGAAGATACCACCAAGAACAAGGGGCGCGGAAGGCGTCGCTAAGTAAGAAAACGCACTACAAACTCTCTACAAACCTCATACCGGCGTACCCTGTACGGCTTGACATAATGATGTCAGCCGCTCTGCGAGATACCGCCGGCACTAACCGGCCCATGTCAGCCAATATTTAGCGGCTGCATGTCGACCAGATACACGGAGTACCAAAACAAATGACTTTTGATTCACTCGGCTTGAACGCCGCACTTTTGCGTGCGATCACAGACCAGGGTTATACAGAACCCACACCTATACAACAGCAGGCTATTCCTGCAATTCTTGCGGGTCGCGACATTCTCGCGGGAGCCCAGACCGGCACCGGCAAAACTGCCGGATTTACACTGCCTTTATTGCAGCAGCTTAACCGCCATCCACACGAGCGTAATCATCGCCATGTACGGGCACTGATAGTGACCCCAACACGTGAACTGGCTGCACAGGTTGACGAAAGTGTTACGGCCTATGGTCGCCATCTGCCATTACGCAGTACAGTAATTTTTGGTGGTGTAAAAATCGGCCCACAGGTGCAGCGTCTGCGTCAGGGCGTCGACATTATCGTTGCCACCCCCGGTCGTCTGCTCGATCATATATCACAGGGCAACATTGATCTTTCGAAAATCGAGATACTGGTGCTGGATGAAGCTGACCGCATGCTCGATATGGGGTTCATCCATGATATCCGCCGCATTATTAAACTGGTGCCAAAAAAGCGACAGACGCTACTGTTCTCGGCTACGTTCTCGAATGAGATTCGGCGTCTTTCTGAGGGGCTATTGCATAATCCTGAAAACATTGATGTTGCCCCACGTAACACCACTGCCGAGAGAATTTCGCAGATTGTTCACCCGGTTGCTAAAAGCAGCAAACGTGCACTGCTGTCCTTCTTGATAGGTTCTAACAACTGGCGCCAGGTACTGGTATTTACCCGAACCAAGCATGGAGCAAATCGCCTTGCTCAGCAACTTGAACGAGATGGACTTAGCAGTGCAGCTATTCATGGCAACAAGAGCCAGGGTGCGCGTACAAGAGCACTGGCAGAATTCAAGTCGGGCAAGGTGCGCGTGCTGGTCGCAACAGATATTGCAGCGCGTGGTCTCGATATCGAGCTGTTGCCGCATGTGGTTAATTACGAATTACCGAATGTTCCTGAGGACTACGTCCACCGCATAGGCCGTACCGGTCGCGCAGGCAGTGACGGTGTAGCGGTCTCATTGGTATCAGCAGTTGAGAAAGGACTGTTGCACGGAATTGAGCGACTCCTTGGAACGCGTCTCCCCCGCGAATTGATTGATGGGTATGAGCAGGCTACTGCTACTGATGAAACTGATGTTGATAGCCGTCGCCAGGGACGCCCCGCTGGCCGCAGCGGTCAGCAGCGAAATGGTCAGCGTAGAAATACACAACAGAGAAATAATCAGCAGAGAAATGGCCAACCACGTCAGCGCCGCGCTGATGCAAATGAGAACAACGGCAATCGACCTGGAAATCAAAAGCCTGCCGGTGGCGAAAGTGAAAGCGAAACTAGCGGCAACGGACGCTCTAATACACATCCTCAAAGAAATAAAACAGCAGGCACTTCAGGTCGCAGTAGTTCACCCTATAGACAGGGTACGAAGAGCAGTAAACAGTTGAATGGCAATCGCCGTACCTCTGCAGGGCGTCGTAACCAGGGTGCTGAAGTACCGGCTTTATTTGGCGGGTGATTAAGGACGAAAGACTAAAGATGTGACACCACTGAACAGGAAATGAGGTTTAATACTTTTTTTCCTTCATCTTTCATCTTTAGTCAGGCTTTTTTCATCTGATCGGAATAGCCAGTGGCCGGTCAGCAGGCAAAGCATTGCCCATGTGCCGCCTGCTATCCAGCCGGCAATAATGTCTGTTGGCCAGTGAACGCCAAGATATACCCTGCTAATACCCACCAGGACGGTTAGAAATACCGACCATGCCAGGATGTAAATTTTAATACTCCTGTTTTCAGTGGACAGTGACAGCAACGCACCCAGGGTAAGAAAGACGATGGCAGACATCATCGCGTGTCCGCTCGGAAAGCTGCTCAGGGCTGCGCTGGTGCCATGCGGAACAATATCGGGGCGAGGGCGGGTAAAAAACTCTTTTAACAGGGTGTTCAGCAATGATCCCGCCGGGATAGATACGGCAACGAACAGGGCAAGTTTATGGCGTTGTGTCAGCCACAAGTAGCCGCATGCCGCTATTGTCAGAAGACCGAGGATTAGCAGCCCTCCCATAGCGGTGATATCCCTCACCACTACTTCCAGCCATTGTGGTCCAATTGGGTCAGATAAATCGGCTTTATTGCGGAACCACAGCAGTACAGTCTGATCGAATCCCACTGTATCGCCTTCAACTACTTCCTCAGTTAACTTGATGAAACCAAATAGTCCCAGGGAGACCAGCACCAGGCTGATTTCGGTTGCATACTCGATCAGCTGATTTTTCACCAGGGGTTTGTTAAGTTTGTTCATGAAATAAACCGGTAATAAGCGTAGATGCGGCGGTTATATGTTGAGTCAATTTGTCGTGGTCATCTGAATTATACAAGCATTAAGTGTTTCAATAGGGAATGACTTTGCCATCGTATGCAACAAGGTCTCCGGGCGTATACTCCTCGATATTTTCTATTACGCTGGCCATCCCCTCGACTGAATCAGAGACATCGATCAGACCGGTGAAATCAACCATGTCTGTACGTACCCAGCCAGGATGCAGGGTAATGACTGTGATTCCTTCCGGCGCTAAATCAACGGCCATCGATTTCGAGATAATAATGAGTGCTGCCTTAGCCGCACGATAGGCGTAGGTGCCGCCACTGCTATTATCGCTCGAAGAGCCCATTTTTGAGCTGATATTAGCGATGATTCCACCAGGGCTCCTGAGTCTGCTGTGCAAGGTCTGGACCACACGCAGCGGAGCAACAGAATCGATATCAAATACTTCATGCATGGCTTCAGCAGTAATTTTCTTCAGCGACTGGCCATCTTTCCTGGGACCATAGATGCCAGCATTATTGATGACAATGTCAATTTGTGCTGGCAAGGATTGCAGGAAGTGTTCTGTCGCGGGCAGGGTGACATCCCATTGCACAATATTCAAATCATTGTGCTTTTCAGCCAGCGCAGCTAATTCATCTGAATCGTTACGGTAACAGGCATATACAGTGTGACCATGACTCAGATAATGAACTACGAAACCAAGGCCGATACCACGCCCGGCACCGGTGATAAAAACATTCATCTATACATCTCCAGTTAATTACATCCGCTATGTTAAGTTTTAGCCAAACTAGTGCTTAATACAAATAAATATTAGGCGCCATTGAATAGACAGCAATGATAGACTAGGCTGCAGTTTTCTAAAAACCCAAGTGTAATAATAAAAATCTTTTTTCATGCCTGACGAGAATCAAAACACCACCCTGGCGGCAATTGACCTGGGTTCAAATAGCTTTCATATGATTGTTGCGAACATGGTTGATGGCAACATTGTTGTTGTCGACAGGATTCGCGATTCAGTTCGACTGGCCGCAGGGCTAGATGAAAACAGAAATATCACCGCTGAAGCCTCCGATCGCGCGCTGGAGTGCCTGCGGCAGTTTGGACAGCGTATCCAGGGACTGCCTGATGATGCAGTCAGTGCTGTAGGAACGAATACTTTACGCAAGGCGAAAAACTCAAACAGTTTCCTGATGGCGGCACACGAAGCGCTTGGGTATGAAATTGAAACTATCACAGGGCTTGAAGAAGCACGCCTGATCTATCTCGGGGTATCGCACAGTATGGCTGGTGCCGAAGGACGGCGCCTGGTGGTTGATATCGGCGGTGGCAGTACCGAGCTTATTCTTGGTGAAGAATTTGAAACACTTTATCGTGAAAGCCTCCACATGGGATGTGTCAGTATGTCACGGAAGTGGTTTGCTGATGGCAAGTTAAACGAAAAGGCATTTAACAATGCGCGTATTCAGGCAATGCTGGAGCTGCGGCCGGTGCAGGGCTACTATTCGCGGCTTGGCTGGCAGACAGCAATCGGCGCGTCCGGAAGTATCAAGTCAATCGGTAGGGTATCGGAGGAAATGGGCTGGTCAGATGCAGGTATTACTGCCTCTTCACTGAAAAAGATCAGAAAGGCGATGCTGGAAGCCGGTGATATCAGGGACCTGAGCCTTAAAGGACTTAGTGAGGAACGTCTGCCTGTTTTTCCGGGAGGTGTGGTGGTTTTAAGTGCAGTTTTTGAAGCACTGAATATTGATCAAATGCTCGTTTCTGATGGATCTCTGCGTGAGGGATTGCTTTATGACCAGGTTGACAGAACACGTCACGAAGATGTCCGAGACAATTCTATTCATGCCTTCAGCGAGCGCTTCAGCGTCGACCAGTCTCATGTTGAACGCGTCAGAAAGACGGCAATGCGACTTTACAAGGAATGCTCGACAGTCTGGAAGCTGAATGACGAAGAATTCTCCAGTCTGCTTGGCTGGGCAGCAGAGGTACATGAAGCCGGCCTGGCGATTTCCCACAACCAGTATCACAAGCATGGTGCGTATCTCGTCGAGTATACAGATCTTGCTGGTTTTACCCGTGAGCAGCAGCGTGCACTTGCGGCCCTGGTGAGCACACATCGCCGGAAATTCTCAAACAAGGTTTTTGAAAATCTGCCGAGTGGAATCGGCAAGAAAACCAGAAAGACTGCAATAATTTTGCGACTTGCTGTGTTGCTGCATCGAAGCCGGGCCGACAGGTCATTTCTTGACCTCAGGCTCAAGGTCGGAAAAGACAGTCTGAAGCTGATGTTTCCTGAAGGATGGCTTGAGGGCCATCCGCTGAACAGGGCTGATCTGGCTGCAGAGCGTAAATTTCTCGATGCAGCTGGATTCAAATTACGCTTTGAATAGGCTGGTCAGTCTTTAGTCTTTAGTCTTAGGTCTCAATGCTTCAAGCTGCCTGTTATGAAGATTATTAAAAATTAATTGAGCACTGATGGCACCGATCAGGGCGATAAACATGTCCCATTGCGTATCCCATACGTCGCCCTGAGTGGCAAGGAAGGCCTCAGCTGAAGCACCATATAGAAGCGCTGCCCACCACTCGATGATTTCATAAAAGGCACTGAATGCAAGGCATATCGATGTGACAATAAAGAACAGCATTTTTCCAGGCAATAGGGGTGTGGTTCTGAGTAAGATCTCACGTGCCAGAATTGCCGGGACAAATCCCTGTGCTAAATGTCCCAGTCTGTCGTAGTGATTCCTCTGAAGATCGAACAGGTCCTGAACCCAGAAACCCGCGGGAACTTCAGCATAAGTGTAATGGCCCCCAATCATCAGGATCACAGCATGAACAAAGATAAGGCTGTATAAAAGAGGCGTCAGCGGGAAGCTAAAGCGGGTATAAGTGAGTAAAGGAAGAGCAATCAGCACCGGTGCTACTTCAAGAAACCAGGTCAAGCGGTCTTTTGGCCCAATATTCGACCACAACAGGATGACGAGAGTCAGTGCAAGGAGTATTGCAGTCAGGCGTGTCTCACTACTGCTGCTGGCTAGCCGGTCTTGCAAGCCAGACTTTGAAGGAATTTTGAACCGGCTAATCACGAAAATTGTTGTACTGCAGCGGGATGTCCAGGTTCTCTTCTTTTAACATGGCCATTACCGCCTGCAAATCATCACGCTTTTTTCCTGTGATACGCACTTTTTCTCCCTGAATGGCTGCCTGTACTTTCATTTTCCTGTCCTTGACCATTTTGACGATTTTTTTAGCCGTTGCCTGATCAATGCCCTCTCTTAACACTAAACTCTGGCGTGCCCGTTGTCCACGTAATTCTGGATCGTTGACCTCCAGGCAGGTGATATCAATACCACGTTTGATTAATTTGTTATTAAGAATATCGACCATTTGCTGCAATTGGAACTCATTTTCGGCCTCCAGCAGTATATTTTCGTTTTCCAGTGTAAAGCCTGCATCACAGCCACGAAAGTCAAACCGGGTGCTAATTTCTCGATTGGCCTGGTCAACGGCGTTTGACGCCTCATGAGAATCATATTCAGATACAACATCAAATGAAGGCATATTTTCTCCAACTATTATTTATTATCGTAAGTTCATGTAATCATAGCACTAATAAGAAAGTACTTGTTTATTATTTTGCTCAATCCAGCTAGCTGTCACTTTCTAATAATTGGCCGCTCAAGTATAGTAGCATCTCTATTTTTGCCCATCTGTGATGATAATAATAAGCAGGAAAACTTCCATTTATTCATGCTAGCTTACAAGTCAATACGGTGTTTCTGGCACCGCCAAACGCCAAAATTTTATGTTCTACTGGCAATTACACTGCTTGCACTTCTGACACTGCTGCCGCAGAAGGCAGTCGCCGACCATTTATTAGGCAGCCACGATCTCAAATGTGACAAAATTTTTCCCTGTCCTGATGAACTGAAACCACGCGTTGCATTCTGGATTGATGTGTTTACGAAATATGCAAATGACACAATCATCCTGCATGATGCTGAAAACCCTCAGCGTGTCTATAAGGTAATAAAGACTAAGGCCAGGTGTTCACGACGCAATGAAGCAAAGAGCATCAAAAAGGCGAAGAGCCACGTTCGTAATCAGCTGCTGCAAATTGCCGATAAGCGTGCAAAAGGCATTTCCACATTTACTGGAGAACAACAACACCTTGCCGAGCTGGTAAAAAATGAAAAGCCTGCGGGAATTCGCGAGGCAGCGAAACGCATAAGATGCCAGGGTGGGGTTGCCGATCAGTTTCTGCGTGCCCTGGAGCGGCATGGTACATACGGGCCTATGGTTGTCTCGACGCTTAAAAAAGCCGGATTGCCTACAGACATAGAATATCTTCCATTCGTCGAATCATCCTACCGCCCAACGGCATACTCACGTGTCGGCGCAGCAGGTATGTGGCAGATCATGCCGAGGACAGCCCGTTCACTGGGTCTGAAAATATCGTCTACTGTCGATGAGCGGCTTGACCCTGAACTCGCATCAGCTGCGGCAGCGCGATATTTCATCGACAGTCGGCAGAGACTGGGTAATACCGCACGTAATCTCAAGTCTGCTAAAAAATATAGTCTATATCCTTTTGTCATCACCTCCTACAACTATGGCGCATCCGGAATGGTGCGGGCGATGGATAAAGTAGGACCTGACTATATGGATGTACTGAATAAATATAAGGCACGAGGTTTTCAGATTGCGGTAAAGAATTTCTACTCAAGTTTTCTTGCAGCCCGGCATGTCGCGCAGAACGCTGATAGCTATTTCCCGAATCATAAGGTGGCAAAGCCGCTGTCAGTAGACGTAGTGACAATCAAAACCCCGGTATCTATTGAACGGCTGATGTCTGTTTTTTCAGTTTCTGAGGACACCCTGAAAAATTACAACACCTCGTTAATGCGCCTGGTATGGACAGGTCGGCGATTTGTCCCGAAAGGCTACAAACTGAAATTACCTAAAACTTCTGCAGGTCGCAGTGAACAGGTGGCAAAATTAAATAGCCTGCCGGCAGAAGAACCAAAATATGTAGAGTATAACTATCGCGTCAGGCGCGGTGACACGGCCTGTGGCATTGCAAAAAAGGAAGGAGTGTCCTGTCGAGAACTGATTGCACTGAATAACCTTGGCCGGCGTGCCTTGATACGTACAGGTCAAATTATCACTATCCCGGGATCACCGAGTAAGCTTGTTAAGAAGCCGCAGGGCGTTTCTGTAATAATCGCTGAGAAGAAACCAGGAAAAATTGTTGTTGCAAAAAAACAGGAAGAACAGCCAGAAACGGTTAAACCGGTAATTGTACAATCAGCAACCATAAAACAGACAGAAGCGGTAGCTGTCAGTGAGAATCCCCGAAAACCTGATCCGGTGATCAAGTCCATTCCAGATATTCCTGAATCTATCTTTGGTGTAGGTGATGATCTATTGATTCAACTTTCAGAAAAAAAGGGGAAAACACGTTATTCCATCGTCGTTGAGCCTGATGAATCACTTGGGCTCTATGCAAACTGGCTTGGATTGCGCTCTGCGAGCAGCATTCGTAAATTGAATAAACTTAAAAGCTCACGCAATGTACGTATTGGTAAAGTTATTTATTTGCCGGTAAAGAAGCAGGAACAGCAGAAAAAGTTTAACCAGCAGCGCCTGGATTATCACCAGGAGCTACAGGATGAATTCCGGACACGCTTCAAAATTACAGGGGTTGAAAGCTACAAAATACGTCATGGAGACAGTGCGTGGAGTATTTCGATTAAGCAGGGTGTACCGCTGTGGCTGCTGAAACGTTACAATACGAAGTTGTTTGGCACCCAGTCACAGCCTGGCGATACGATAATACTTCCAGTGATCGAGACTGTTGCCAGCAACGGAAAGAACGGGATCGAGCTTATTCCAGGCTTATAATGTCTTCTGCAAGAAATTCATCCAGGACACGGTAAACATCCTTGCGAATGACATCGCCGGCTTCGGGGTAACTCTCTTCCAGCAGTTCAATCATCTCTTTGACAGTAAATTCACCGGTACATAGCGACCATACCAGGGAGCTTGATTCATTCAGTTTGATCAGGGTTTTGCCTTCACTATCCTCGAGGTAAAGGCAGCAGGGCAGGCGCTTAATTTTATGCTTTTCATCCCGCTTCGGTACACTGTCATCGGGCAGTTGCGGATGTACGTCAATACTCATGGTTATTCCTGATTAATAAATTTCAGCGCCGAAAAGTACACTCAAGAACTGCGAGGTACAAGTGCATTCATGTAATATTTTTTGTCAAAAGAAATACACGCTCATCGAGTCGGCTCAGGCCTTTTTCCCTGAACCTTGGTTCATTGACCAGGCAATCTTCTGTGTATATCGGCTCAATGATGAACTGATCCGAGAATAGCCGGCTTACCTCTCGCTCACTGACTGAGAATGGCGGTCCTTTCATTTCTTGCTGCGGGTAGTCGAGGGTAATTAACAGTGAGCGGGTTGTATCAGGAATCATTCCAGCAATATGCCTGGCATAGTCGGGGCGCATCGTTTCCGGCAGAGCAATTAACGATGCACGATCGTAGACGCCGTCTACATGCGGCAGGTCAGTCGGACTTATATCGAAGAAATCTGCGCACAGAATAGTTATCCCTGCAGATTTAAACGACTTGCCCCAGCTATCTTCGGTGACATCGTGTTCTATGTTGTTCTCGGAAAAAAAATCTGCAACCGCTATTGGGCTGATTTCTACACCGGTGACGCGAAAACCTTGATCACGCAGCCAGATCATGTCGAGCGATTTACCACACAGCGGTACCAGAACGTGGTCACCCTGTTCAATGCCCAGAAGATCAATGAATCGAGTCATATGGGCATTGTAGTCATGCTTGTGAAAGCCAATTTCACCTGCTTGCCAACGTTGATGCCAGAAATCTGCTTGCATGGGTACTCCTTTATGATAGAGGTTATAGCCAGGCATTCCTCAACATTGCAATGCCATGGGCGCCATGTGATTGTATCTCATCTAATTGATCGATAGTCATTCCACCCAGTGCATAAACTGGAATCGGGCAATCCGTGATAATTTCTGCCATTTTGTTGATGCCAAGCGGTGTTGCCTCAGGGTGGGAAAGTGTTTTCATCACTGGCGACAGAACAGCAAAATCAACACCCAATTCAACCGCCTGCTGCAGTTCCTCCTTATTGTGGCAGGAGGCAGCAACAGTGTCGAATTCAGGGCGATGATCGAGCATCATAAGATGTCTGCTGGTGAGGTGCAGACCCGAAAACCGTTTTTGCTGTTGGAATGGCATGTCAGAGTTGATAAGAAGATTGACACCGGCAGGAACTGTGATGGGTAGAATCTGATCCACCAGTCGATGCAACTGGCAGTTAGATAGTGATTTTTCTCTTAACTGCAGCAGCTTTAACCCACTCTCAACCCTGCCTGCTAAGCGATGTAGAAATTCTTCTTCACCAATTTCACTGATACAGGATATGGCATAGATGTCCGGTAGCTGTAATGCACGAATCACCGGTGCATTGGCGGCTAACAGAGGGGAAATTGTTAATTCTGAGAGTTTCTGCCATGAAAGCTGCTGGCCCTCCCGACCATGCTCAGTACCGGTCCAGTCAGTAACGATAAAGAAGTGGAGCAATACGGAAGCATGGGGATAGTTGTGGGGCAGGGTAATCCACGGCCTGGCCTGTGTGATATGAATGGCCAGTTCTTCTTCAATTTCCCGGTTAAGAGCCTCGCGGGGTGTTTCGCCTGCTTCAACTTTTCCCCCGGGAAATTCCCACTCACCTGCACATGCCTTGCCAGCGGGTCTTTCAGTAAACAGGATATAACCATCTTTACGCTGAATAACGGCAACAGCGACGTTAATTGTTCTTTGCATATAGGGTACAGGTGCATAGAGCAGCCACCTTTTTGCGCTGTCTGAATCGAGAAAAAATTTTATTTTCATCCCGCGGTCATGGGTCTTTTTTTCGAAATATCGAATTTTTTCGAGATATTGCGGCTGGCAGATAATAGCCATACGAATCTCAGCGACATTTAAAGTCCGGAAAAAATTTGCCAGCTTGTAGAGGTCAAGTACTTCGTTCAACATGTATTCGCGATCTCTTTCATCGATAAGCATAGCAGAGTAGCCCTGCTGCTTACAGATGTCAGTTATATCACGGGCATAGTCGCTGTTTACAGCA
>JARFQI010000100.1 GCA_029287855.1 Arenicellales bacterium
TTTTTTGTTAATCAAACTACAGCACAACAGAGAGTAATTTCTGGACTAACTATATACGTTCAACATCAACTGAAACTTCCAGTTTATTTTTGTCTCCACCACCAAAGATTACACCCTTTAGCGGTGCCACATCGGCATAATCCCGTCCCCAGGCGGCGGTAATGTGTTGCTCATCCGGAATTTTTGCATTGGTTGGATCAAAATCAACCCAGCCCTGGTGTGGCACGTAAACGCTGAACCAGGCATGCGAGGCATCCGCGCCAACCAGCCGTTCTTTTCCCGCGGGGGGTATGGTTTCCAGGTAACCGCTGACGTAGCGTGCAGCAAGTCCCTGCATACGCAAACAGGCTATGGCAAGGTGGGCAAAATCCTGACATACACCCTTGCGATGTTTGAGTACCTCACTGAGTGGTGTAGCGATCGAACTAAAACCAGGATCGTAATCAAACTCTTTGTAGATGCGATGCATTAAATCCTCAACCGCTTCCAGCAATCCCCGACCAGGTGCAAATGACTGGGTGCTGTAATTTTTAATCTCATCACTGAACTCTATGAAATCTGACTCAAGTACAAACAGGCGGGCATCAATACTTTCAGCCTCTGTTGACGTTTTCAAATGCGCTGCAGCCTGTTCCCAGGTGGTAGGGAATGCACTGTTAAGCAATGTGCCTGCAGCAAATACTTCTACCTCTGTGATTGCCGTCACAACCAGTTCGTTATGCGGCTTTTCAATGCTGAAGCTTGCCTGCCTGTTACCAAAAAAGTCTGACCATTCGTTGACCGCTTCCGGCAGCGGGTTAATTTTAAGCTCGCTGACATGGCATGCTTGCAGGGGTGTGGTGCGCGGCAGCAGGTGCGCGACGTTATAGCATAGCGTGACATTTTTACTGTAGTTATATTTAGTCCTGTGGGTCACTCTGTACTTCATGATTCTATCCGTGTGCGAAGTGGTGCCAGCTGATGCGGCAGCTCAGTTGTACGGAAATAAGTTTCCGTTAATGCATCAGACAAGGCGGGAACACGTGTACTGAGGACATTGAGGAAATTCTCCAGTGTCTCTCTTCTGCCGGTTTTATCATCGGTGACAGCAAGCCTGGATATATCCGCCAACCGGACCAGGGTAGATGTTTCGAGTGCCATGCGTTCAATCTCCGAACGGCTATCTGATTTATTTTGCTGTGGCAGCCTGGCAGCATGCTCTTCCAGCTGTGTCAGCTGATAAGCTAGTGAACGCGGGTTGTTTTCATCGCAGACCACCAGTTCCAGCAGCTCCGGAATCCTGTTGTTGTAACGGTAACGACGACGGTAGGTCATCAAGCTGTCAACAATAGTCAGCAGGGAATCTGACAGTATTACCTGATCCTGCTCACTGACACGCTTAACCAGCGTCGCCTGCAGCAGACGCGTAATCTGCATAGTTCGTTCAACACGTCGACCAATATCGAGAAAGCGCCAACTGCTGCCTCGAGTTAAATTTTCCAGCGTCAGACCCGTGAATGCAGTAAGCGCAGTAACCAGGGTATCCAGTTCATCAAGGGCATCGATAAGCTGTTCGGCCGGTATGGCCTGCAGTGAGCGTAACTGCTCATCAATGATATTGATGATGCGCCAGGTATCCGATGACAGACGATCACGCACAGAACGAGTAGAACGTAAAAGTGCTGCCAGAGTTCTATTGAGGCTATTAGGATTAATGTTTCCTGAAATAACGCTAAACAGCTCGGCCTCAAGATGTTTGAAATTCTCTGCGCCAGTTGATTTTTCGGGGTCAGGGTAAGGAGTTACCAGGTTGGTGACTGTCGTCAACAATCTTCTAAAAACAGGCGTTTCTTCACTTTCACCTGTTTCTAAAAACTGCAATGACAATCTTAATATACGGCTGCTAAAGTCTGCACGCTCCAGATACCGTCCAACCCAGAACATATTGTCGGCAACTCGCCCAGGCACTGCACCACCTTTATCCGGTGCGAGTTGCGCCTGGCGTCTATCAGATATCAGGCTGACGTATTTCTCCGGTTCCGTTGCCAGCACCCAGGTATCTTTACTAATACCACCGGACTGGTTCGATACAACCAGCTTGTTTTCTTCAGTTGACACCCGTGTCAGCCCACCCGGCATCACCATGTAATCGTGTTCATCGGCGACCAGGAAACTGCGCAGAACAGTATGACGCGGTTTAAACCCATCCTGTGCAAGTACAGGTACCGTGGACATTGACATGGTTTCCTGGCCGACGAACAAATAAGGACTGGTGTTGATTCTACGACGTAGTTCATCCTGTTTTGCCGTGCTCAACTCAGAACCAAAAATGAACCTGAAGCCAAGATTGGGGTGGATCGGTTTAATCACCATGCGATGCAGATTCGCCAGGACATATTCCCGCTGCTGTTGATTTCCACACCACCAGGCAGGAACCGAAGGAATACGTAAATCTTCACCAAGCAGGTGTTTTGACAGTGTCGGCAATGAAGCATGTAAAGCCGGGTTTTCAAGTACTCCGCTGCCGAGTCTATTTGAAATGGCCACATTACCCATGCGCACGGCATTGGTCAGACCAGGCACACCCAGATAGGAGTCATCGCGCAACTCAACAGGATCACAGTATGCATCATCCATGCGTCGCAATATCACATCGACGGCGCGCAGTCCTTCAAGCGTAGTCAGCCAGACCCGGTTGCCTCGTACCGTAAGATCACCGCCTTCCACCAGTGTGTAGCCAAGATAGTTAGCCAGGTAAGCATGTTCAAAATACGCTTCATTTGCTGGTCCGGGGCTTAACAAAACAATATTCGGTTCATCCTCTTTTTGAGGTGACAGCCTGTTCAAAGCGAGGCGCGTAGTGCGGAAGAAGTTTGCCAGCCGGTGGGTATGTGAATCACGAAAAAGGCTCGGCAGCACGCGAGAAATTACCAGCCTGTTCTCCAGTGCATAACCTGCACCGGCAGGGGATTGTGCACGGTCGCTCAATACGCTGATCTGGCCATTGGAATCTCTGACCAGATCAGCAGCATAAAAGTTTAGTGTACGGGAGCCTGACGTCGGCAAATTGACACATGGAAGGAGAAAACCCGGGTGGGAAAACACCAGTTCCGGAGGTATCAGGCCACTCCGGATCAAGTTGCGCGGACCATAGAGATCAAGCAATATCAGGTTGAGCAGTTCAGCACGCTGCATCAACCCGGTTTCAATTGTACTCCATTCCTCACTTTCAATGAGAAATGGAACCAGGTCAAGCTCCCAGGGTCTGGCCATGCCAGCCGGATCACCGTAGATATTATAGGTAACATCATTTTCTCTGATCAGGCGCCAGGCTTCTTCACGCCGTCCCTGCAATTCATGATCGCCCATATCCCTGAAGGCATGCATGAGATAATGCCAGTGAGGGCGAACGCTGCCATTGGCATCACACATTTCATCATGGCTGACCGCTGCTTTATCTCTCTGGTATAAGCTGAGGAATTCAGGGCGGGGAGAATTTGATGTTACTTTATTCACTTTCAGTTACTTTTTTTTGAGAGGGTCAACAACAGCACTTTACGCATGCACTTCTATCTGCACAAGCTCCAACTCTCAACATGTTGATGATTTCCTCAAATCGAGCGTATACGGGTAATCCCGACTGGGCTCTTCAACCGGCGCCTCAAAAATACCGGGGGTATGTCCAATATCTTTAAAGCGTGCAATGCGCCGCGATTCCGCTTCATTTGCATTGACCGGAAACTTATCTTCATGCCGTCCTCCGGGATGACCGGAATAATAGGTACAACCGCCAATTGAACGCTGATTCCATGTATCCAGGATATCGAAGATAAGCGGTGTATGTACCCCCATCATCGGGTGCAAACCTGATGGCGGCTGCCAGGCTTTGAATCGGACAGCCCCGACAAATTCGCTTCGACGCCCGGTTGGACGCATAGGCACGCGTCGACCATTACACACCACTACATGGCGTTCATCAGTCGCACCGTTCATTTTTACCTGTAACCGCTCAACAGCTGAATCGACGAAACGCGAAGTACCCTGTGCTGTCACTTCTTCACCGAGTACGTGCCACGGCTCGATAGCGGTACGAATTTCCAGGTGGATGTCCTGGTGAGTGATGTCGCCAATATGCGGAAAACGAAATTCTTTAAAGGGGGCAAACCATTGCAGTTTCAGGGGATAACCTGCCGACTGTAAATCACAGATAACATCTCGTATATCCTGCCAGACATAATGCGGCAGCATAAAACGATCATGCAGTTCAGTACCCCAGTAAATGGGTTTTTTCCTGTAGGGACTTTTCCAGAATTTTGCGATCAAAGACCGTAGCAGCAATAGCTGCACCATGCTCATGCGTACATGTGGCGGCATTTCAAATGCACGGAATTCTACCAGTCCTAAACGACCACTAACGCTATCCGGGGAGTAGAGTTTATCGATACAAAACTCGGAGCGGTGTGTATTGCCACTGACGTCCACTAACAGGTTGCGCAACAGCCGATCAACAATCCATGGTGAGGGTGTTTCACCTTCTGGCATTTGCTGAAAAGCAATCTCAAGTTCATACAGACTATCATCACGTGCCTCATCAACTCTCGGCGCCTGGCTGGTCGGACCAATAAATAGACCTGAAAAAAGGTAGGACAGGCCCGGATGATGCTGCCAATAGGTGACCAGGCTTTGCAGCAGGTCAGGGCGGCGCAGCATTGGGCTATCTGCCGGCGTCGCTCCTCCAATAGTTACATGATTGCCGCCACCTGTTCCGGTATGACGACCATCCAGCATGAATTTTTCAGTCGCCAGTCTCGCCAGCCTCGCCTCTTCATAGACAGCCTGCGTGTTCGATACCAGTTCACTCCAGCTATGCGCAGGGTGGATGTTGACTTCGATAACTCCAGGGTCGGGTGTTACGGCAAATCGTTTAAGGCGATGGTCGTGCGGCGGTTCATAACCTTCCAGAAACACCGGCATTTTTAACTCGGCAGCTGTGGCTTCTATCGACCGCACCAGGTCAAGGTAATGCTCCAGGTGAGTCAGTGGAGGCAGGAAGACATAGAGATGTCCGCCACGCGGTTCAACGCATAATGCGGTGTGTATGAGATCGGCATATTCCTCAGCATCATTGCTGTCAGCAACCTGTTCCTGAAGTTTCTGTGGGCGTGGGGGTGCATTACTGAATTCGCTATAACGTAAAGCTACTTCGCCATACACGTCACCCAGAGGCCCTCTGGTTTCAAATGTGCATCGCTCGGGATCGGCGTCGCGCTTTTTCTTCTCTACCCAGGGCAATGAATCCAGCGGCAGGCGATAGCCCATTGGCGAGTCGCCCGGTAACAGGAACATGTGATTACGCCTGAATGACCATTGGCAGGACAACCAGCCAGTTTTTTCATCCTCAGAGTTCCATTTTAGCGGCAACGCGTAACCCGTGATTTTATCGATTCCCTTTTCAAACAGGCGGCGCAGGCGATCACGCTCGGTCTGTTCTTCCAGCTTGTTATCCAGCGGGTCAACGTTGGCGGGTAAAGTGCCTTCTTTCCACAGGTAGTAATACACATCTTCGTAGGCCGGTTTGATAACTTCATCATCAAGGCCAAGATAACCGGATAATTTTTCTGCAAAGCACCTGGCATCATCCGCATCATATTGCTCTGTGCTGTCTTCGCGGGCGATCCATCTTGGATCATGCCAGACAGCTTCACCGTCTGTACGCCAGAAACAACCAAGCGCCCAGCGCGGCAGCACTTCCCCGGGATACCATTTGCCCTGTCCATATTGCAATGCAGCTCCCGGTGCAAAGCGCTGCTTCAGGCGCCTCAGCAGGTCGCCAGCGCATTCACGTTTATTTTCACCTAGCGCAGCAGTATTCCATTGTTCACTCTCCATATCATCAATGGAGACGAAGGTTGGTTCACCTCCCATGGTCAATCGAACATCATTTTCCACTAACTCCTGATCAACCTGTTCGCCGAGTGAAATTATTTCTGACCATTGCTGATCACTGTACGGCAGTGTCACCCTGGGATCTTCATGGACACGGGTAACTTCATTGTGAAAATAAAACTCAACCTTGGCTTTATCGCTGCCACCGGTTATCGGTGCTGCGCTTACCGGGTTTGGTGTACAGGCCAGAGGGATATGACCCTCACCGGCAAACAGGCCTGATGTTGGGTCAAGTCCAACCCAACCGGCCCCTGGCAGGTAGACTTCTGTCCAGGCATGCAGATCCGTGAAATCCTTTTCAGTGCCTGATGGTCCATCCAGCGACTTCTCGTCTGCTTTCAGCTGCACCAGGTAGCCTGATACAAAACGTGACGCCAGTCCCAGGTGCCGCAGTATCTGCACCAGCAACCAGGCAGTGTCACGGCATGATCCTCGGCGCAGGGCAAGCGTCTCGTCACATTTCTGTATACCTGGCTCCATGCGAATGTTGTATCCAATATGCTTTTGCAGCTGCTGGTTTAATTCAACAAGAAAATCGTTGGTCTGTTTGCGTGTAAGGTCAATCCCTGCTACATATTTTTCAAGCAGCGGTCCACGCGCATTAATGGCCATGTAAGGTTTAAGTTCACTGGCAAGCCGTTTTTCATATTTGAATGGATAGTGATTGGCAGTGTCATCAAGAAAAAAATCAAAGGGGTTGATCACTACCATCTCAGCGACAAGATCGACTTCGACTGAAAACTTTTTTGTTTTCTCTGGAAATGACAGGCGCGCGAGGAAGTTGCCATAAGGATCCTGCTGCCAGTTAATAAAATGTTCTTCCGGATAAACTTTCAACGAGTAGCTGTGTATTGGAGTACGGGTGTGCACCGCGGGGCGCAAACGAACGATATGCGGCGACAGATTGACCATGCGGTCAT
>JARFQI010000008.1 GCA_029287855.1 Arenicellales bacterium
TTCATAGGCATTTTGCTTTTCATCAGCTGGTACGAATTCGTGGCGAGGTACACGCGAGAGAGCTTTCATTACTCGTGGATCGAGTTCGCTCTTGTTCAGCTCAAGGCTGGTTTCCCTGACATCCTGTTCAATGTTTCTAACCATCTCCAGGCGAGCCTGCTCTGTCAAATCAGCAGCATGTACAAGAATACCTGCACCTGATGAGATGACTATCAGTAGTGTGCTGAACATCCCGGCAGCTGTGGTAATAAATTTCATCTAGAACTCTCCTCCTTGAAATAATTGGATTGAATATCCCGAGTCTATATCATATATACGACGATATGCGGTTAATTCAAGCTACGGAAGGAATATCGAACTCGTAATTACAGGCAATGTAGCCTGGCCTCATGCGTAAACTCACAACTCTGTTAAAGAATATTGGGTAGAAACATTAAGATTGGGTAAATCAGGCAGTGCGTGGCTTAGTCTGGAGATTTAGGACTAAGACCGGGGCAAGATATTTAATCTTATAAGAAAGATTCACCATAACTGTGTAAACATGTAAACAAAAAAGAACTCACATGTTTCTTCAAAATGGTAGCGCCCTCACCAGCTGAATTTTTAGTTTGTGGCCAAAAAATCCTGTACTACATGGATGATTTAATTCTTCTACAAGCCGCATGTGCAGATGAAACCATGCCTGGTTTAAAGCATGTCAACAGGTGTATTTCAAGAATAATCCTGCAAGTAACCTCATGCATGGCATTCCTTCTTTGAGTAAGAATAAATGCTCTATTTCTAGTTTAGCGTATAAAGTTATTTGGTCTGTGCATAAAGAATGAATTGGTTGCTTTCAGAAATTGAGATAGGTAAAACACATTTCAACTTGCGCTGACTGCTTGATTCCTTAGAACAACTCTTTACGGAATCAGCCGGAATCAGCAAGGGATCTATTACTATCGATCTAGTTATGCCATGGTAGCGCAGAGTGAAAAAATTCTTAGGCCTGATCTTCAGCACTACGTAACGGTATGTCGGGGTGCTTGTTTATGAATCCATCCCTCTCAATAACCGCCATCATGATCTCATCCGGATCAGTCATCAAACAGACTGGACTTTGAAATAATGGACGTCTTATGAATTTAATGCGCCAGCCATATGTCTGCATTCGATGACATGAATAGACTTGAGCTTCGTTCAAATATATTAGCGGGTCATCGGGAACCGGCTTTATCCCTTTTCTTTTTTCTTCATGCGCCATTAATCAATCTAGCCCTGTCGATACCTAATCATGTCCGCATGAGTAGCCTGAGCCTGCCAACCAGCATTAATCCAATCGATAACAATATCCCAAGTAGCACCCCTGTCTGTTTTCTCATCATCCTGCTCTCTTCTTGATGTAATATGAATTTGTGCATATTTTCATTATATGCAAGATCTATACCGCTTTGGTATTTCAATAACTTACATTCAAAAATCTACAACAGTGTAAAATTACCTGACAGGTGTTTATAAATGCTCCGAATAAAAGAAATCTTTTTGCTTAGTATTCACACTAGATGTCAATGCTAGTCGAATACTTTATGAAAGACTCAAGATTCAGCGATTCCTGAATTTCTCAGCAAGGCCTGCAGGTTTGTTAGTCGAAATCCTGCTGATTGTATTCACCCAGAGGCCTGATTCAGACTAGAAATAATTATTGGTAAATATAAAAAACATCATTCAAATATGAAAACGCAGATACCATTCTTTTGATTTGCCATCTTTTCAAATCGCCCCTGAAAATAAGCCTCCAGGCGAAAGCGACTCTTTTTTTAATCTTCCTTTTTTTCTGTAACAGATCGACTTCTCATTGATACTCAGTTAGTACCATAGCCCCCACATGAACATGCCGATTATTATCAGTTTCAATGATTATTTGTGTGTAAATGCAAAGGTGGTTAAGTTGTAACTGTAATGAAGCAACAGTAAACCACGGAAACTTCTAATACTCTATAATGTCTTTACCTGTAGCTACTGCAGTTAATCTGTTTTAAATATGGCGTGACAGGACAGGCATTGCTGCATTAACTCGCTGGTAAATGATGCCAGCATATCCATATCGTCAGTTTCTGCCCTGATAGCTAGTTCTTCAAACATCATGTGTGTCGGGCCACCGATGTCTTTGAATGACTGCGGCAACTTTTGCCTCACTGAATCGGGAGTGGCGCGTGCCATCCGGTTACCAGAAGTACGGGCTGACTCGGCAATCAAATTCGGATTTTTCTCACCTAGCCCAGCTAGAATGCCCTGGATACTAGTAAGCATTTGTCTCATTTCACTGAGAAATTCTGCTTTTTCAGCAGCATTAAGGCCAAGACTAATTCGTGGATCAGCAGCTATATTTTCTGTTGATGTATCCTCAGCCGCGGCCTGAGACAAACAACTGGTAATTACAAATGCAATGAATATGGCTTTTAGTATGTATTTCATTTTTCTGCTGGTCAGCCAAGTACTCGCATATAAGCTGGTGTTAAGAAGAGCATATCAACTCTAGTAAAATTCTGCTGAATTAAAGAACAACTGAAAACACCTTTCAGCCAATGCAATTATCATCGAATACGGTATCCTGAATGGCAGGCAACGCAGGCGGATGTTACCTCTGAAAGCACCTTATACGCGGGTAACAATTCTCCTTCCCCGGCAATCACAGAAAATCGACTTGCCGCTTTATGCATACTAGTGCCGGCATTTCTCATCCCTTGCGGCATAAATTTAGCCATATGGTTTGCACCGTGAGACCCCAGCGAGCTCATACCAAGACGTTGCTCTGCTATCTCCGCAGCCTGGTCCAGTTCACCACTGCTCATATGCAAAAGAATTTCATTGATGGCGGCCAGGTGATCTCGCATATTTGACATCATGTGCTGCTGCATCATTTCCGGCAGCTCAACCATTTGTCTTGAATCATTTTCAGCAATTGAAAGCGAGCTTACCGATGTCAGCAATACGAAAATTGATAGCTTAGCTATGTGCATGGCAAATTCTCACTTTCGAATTTGGTCGTGGGATTGAGCATCTCGATGAAGCCGCCTTTAATCAGACAGGTAATATTCAACGGTGGAGACCACTCTAATCCGTTTTATATGCGGATTATTCTTATCTCTACCGGTGATGCTGAACTGTCCCTGTGAAGCCCGCTTTATCTTTCCCAGCTTGCTGCCCGAGTCATTGGCAAACTTTGTGGCAACTTCCCTGGCCTTGGTCGTCGCCTGTTCGATCATATCTGGTTTGATGTCATTCAGGCTGGCAAAAATATACTCTGGCCTGGTCTCATAATTGCCGCCGGTAAAAGCAATCCCCTGCTTGCCAAGCTGTGGCAGGCCTGTCATTACCCGCTGGACCTGGTCAATATTCTGAGAATAGACAGTCACCACCTGAACGGCACTATATCTGAACTCAGCCTGCTGAGTGTTGCCGTAACTTTGCGCAGATTTATCGGTGATTGCAGGACTTGTAACAGTGATTTCCGAGGATGCAATACCATTTGTTTCGAGATACTTCCTGATCTTGTCGGCACTCTTCTCTATTGCATCATACAACTCTGGCAGGTCATTATTTGCGATGGTGAACTGAACAGGCCAGATAACAATATCAGCCGGCTGCTCCTGTTCTGCAAGCCCCTTTACGGTAACCGTACGTTCATATTCCTTATATCGAATAGCTGCATCCGCCAGCAGATATCCCAGCACAGCTAGCCCGAGAAAAACAAACAAGCCGAGAATAAATGCACTGCTTTTATTATTTTCTGGTTTCATCAGGGGCTACTCGCTATCGAGACCGATATATTCAAAGAAAGGCTGCAGTGAACGTTCACGGCCAAGGAATGCAGTTATCGAGTCATCAATCTCACGTGAACCACCTTTTGCATAGATTTCCTCGCGCAGACGCATACCTACATCTTTGTCCATCAAACCGCCGGTGCTTTTTTCAAAGACAGAAGCCATGTCCGCTGAGATGGCTTCCGCCCATGCGTAACCGTAGTAGCCTGCATCGTAGCCTCCGCCAAGATGCCCGAAGGAGGCGACAAAGGCTGTACTATTAGGCGGCTCGAGATATACATCAGTCATTATCTCGTTACTGACGTCAACAAAATTCTCAAAGTCCTTTCCATTCGTGCTCATGTGCAATTTCAGATCGAGCATACCGAAAGAAAGCTGGCGCCGGTACCAGGTACCAATGGTCGCCAGCCTTGCTTGTTCCATCTTGCCCAGAGTGTCAGCCGGTATTTTCTTGCCTGGATCCCGGTAATCAACAGCAAAACGGTCAAGCACGGACTTGTCCCAGATCCAGTTTTCGAGCATCTGTGAAGGTGCTTCCACAAAATCACGCGGTACGGAAGTTCCTGAAAAAGAGGCATACCTGGTCTGTGTCAGAACAGAATGCAGTGCATGGCCGAACTCGTGAAACAGCGTTTCCACGTCACTGTGTTTTAACAGGGAAGGTTTGTCTTCAGTCGCCGGGGGAAAGTTGCAAATCAGTGCCACAACAGGGCGCTGGTATTCTCCGCTCGACAACAGCTTGCCTGTCGTCACGCCGAACTGGGCGAAATGGCCATATTTATTCTCACGCGGGAACAGGTCCATGTATATCAACCCAAGCGGCTCGCCTGTTTCAGCATCGGTGACTGCGTAGAGGCGTAAATCATCGACCCATTTATATCCCGGTTCTATAGCTTCAATATTTAAGCGAAATATTTCCTCGAAAATATCGAACATACCACTCAGGACATTATCGAGTTCGAAGTAGACTTTTAGCTTTTCGGTATCGACCTGGTAGCGTGTTTTCTTCAGCTTGTTCTTGTAATAGCGCATATCCCAGAGCTTAATCTCGGCATCTGGATTGGCTGTTTCCTCTGCTTTCAGTTTCTGCAACAACGCCATTTCTGCCTGAAACTTGGGTTCCAGACCTTCAACCAGGCGGGTCGCAAAATCAAATGCTGTTTTTGCCGATTTTGCCATTTTTGGCTCAATTCGATAATCTGCCCAGTTGTCATAACCCAGCAGTTCAGCAATCTGTGCGCGCGTTTTCAGCATGTTGATGAACAGAGGAATATTCTTTTCCTTGGCCCTGTTTGATCTTACCGTGACCAGCTTTTTTCGGGTCTCTTCATTCGTTGCGTCCTGCATCACAGCAAGGTATTGCCAGGTCACATTAGCTTTAATGTTGTAACTACCTTTTTCTGTTTTTAATTCCTTGTTATTGAGAAAATCTTCCGGTAAGCCGGCCAGGTCCCCAGCAGTAAACTCAACAGTGGCTTTCGCATCAGTGATATTCGTAGCGAACTCAAGCCCCATGTTATTCAGATCGGTCTTTAGTTTCTGTAACTGATCTCTCTTGTGCTTCGGCAACGCCATACCATTGCGGCGATAGTCACGTATGGTTTCTTTCAGCAGCATACCATCTTCACCCTCAAGCTCAGGCCTGGTATCTTCATAGGCAGCTACAGTTTTATAAACATCTTCACGGAACCCGGCCGCAACATACCAGGTTTGTATCTTCTTGCTGACTTCCAGCGCCTTGTCACGCATCGCCTTGTCCTGGTGACTCTCCCTGATAACATCGATACGGTCACTGATATTTAGCACCTCGTAAAAAGCATCGTCCAGCGCAGCAATACTATTTTCAAAAGTGATGGCATCACTATCCAGAGCTGCGATCGCATCCAGTTTTTTATCAGCCTTTGCTATTGCAGAATCAACAGAGGCACTGATCTCTGCAGGCGTTGTTTCCCATACAGGCACTGCAAACAACACATTTGCCTTGATTGCGGCAGGTTGAAAGGAAACTAAGGACTTTAATGCTTCTGTTTCAGCAGTCGAGTTCAGTTTATTTCCACTATCGCCCTGTACACACGCGGAAGTTAGAGTGACGAAGAACAGAACAGGTGTCAGTTTTAAAAATTGTTCAAACAGCTTCTTGCTGTCGTCTTTAAAGCAGGTCATTTATGATTACCATTTCTTATGCTCAGGGTTAATCGTATTACTGGACACAGGGTTAAATTTAAGCAGAAAACAACAGATTGAGTAACTGCAAAAGCATTAACAACTTGAGATTTCGAATAGTGCCGGAAAGGTAGCACTTTTAACAGCGAGAATGAATGTCATTATCAGTATGGAATCAGGGTATTTGTATGCAGGAGTGGTGGTATAAATTCACATAGTTAATAATTATGCATATTTACACCCGCACGTTTCAGGTATTGCAGCCTTCATGCACTCAATATCAGTGACGCAAAAACGGCCTAGTTAGAATTAGGCAGCGATACAAGCTCATCAGTAAAATAGATTTCTAATCTCGTCTGTAGACACCCGTGATACATCAAATATTCCATACACTTTCAGTGACTTATGTCATTAATTGATAAAATATTGACCAGTCTAAGGACATAAAAATTGTCTCTGAATGCTGTAAAGCCTGACGTCTCCTGCCTGCTTTACTAATTTTGCACGGTAACATGTATTGCTCCGATATAGAGAAATTGGTCAAATCATAGCGTTGAGAGGTAACATATTAAAAGGTTTCATCTGTTGTAGACGAAGATCCATCAGTGGCAGCTTGCCTGTCAGGTGATGTTCGTCAACATTGAAATTAACAGTAATCATTAATGATCACCATGGTTACTCAATAACTAGCTGACAGCCAAGAGGACTCCCCATGACAACTATGAACGCCCTGCAACTACCCCCAGTCACCCTGCCAAAGGAAAAGTATTCACATCTGAGTACTTACTTCGATGAGAAATATGAAACTATGTGGTATTACCTGGAACCTGAGCCACGCCCCTGTGTCACCAAACAGCTGCTCGAAGATCTGAAACTATTCCATCATGACCTCGGCTACGCAATGGACCATCCTGATGGACCCTCGGTTAAATACCTTGTGCTCGGTTCCGGCATCCCCGGTGTCTTCAATCTTGGCGGTGATCTAGAGCTATTTCAACAACTTATTGAAACACGTAACCGCGAAGCCCTGTTTGAGTATGGCAAGGCCTGCATCGATACCATGTATCCTCATCATATCGAACTCGAGCGAGACCTGACAACAATCACCCTGATACAGGGAGATGCTCTCGGTGGTGGGCTAGAAGCTGCGCTGTCAAGCAGTATCATCATCGCCGAAAAAGGCACTAAAATGGGCTTTCCGGAAATCATGTTCAATCTTTTCCCGGGCATGGGCGCCTTCAGTTTTGTGTCGCGCAAGTTGAATGCAAAAATGGCTGAAAAGATCATCCTTAGTGGCAAGCTCTATCTGGCTGAGGAACTTCATGAGATGGGTTTAGTTGATATCCTCACAGAGAAAGGCGAAGGTGAGCGCGCGGTATATGATTATATCCGCAAGGAAAACCGTGCGCGCAACGGTACAAGAGCGTTACGCGCAGCAGCCCGGAAGGTTGAGCATGTCTCATATGAAGAGCTGATTGACATTGTAAAGATCTGGGTCGACGCCGCTCTCAAGCTTGAGCGTAAAGATTTACGTATGATGCAGCGACTGGTCAGCCGCCAGGCAAAAAATGCCTTAAAGGCCAGTGCCGCCGTCTAACGACCGGGTTTTCGCGGAGTACTCTTGCTTAGCTGGCAGGTCCCGCCCGGGGCTTGCCAGTGTCATCCTTAACCAGTCGTTTGATAACCACCTTAACGACTGGCTTCACGCCGTCGTCGCGCAAACTCATCCAGCAACAGGCGGCTGCTGTCAAAGGTTTGCTCTACTTCCTCAAGCAGGCCTGCCGGCTTTGCAGTCGTCATATCATAAGGTTTAAGCTCCCTTATCCTTATGCAGAGATGGACCAGTCTACAGGCACCAAACTCACTCGCACTGCCGCGCATGGCATGCGCACTATCCTGTAGTACAGGGTAATCCAGTTCACTGACAGCACGACGCATCATCTTTATCAGATTCTTCACATCACGTCCAAAACTGGCGACCAGCTCTTCAAAGAATTCTATACCTGAACCGAGGCGAAGCAGTCCTTGAAGCACATTCTCGTCGATCAGTATATCGCTGCTTGCGGGAACAACAAGGTGTTCGGAGTCCTCTTCAACAGCATGCTTGTTGGGGCCACCCGCTGACATATCACGACACAAACCGGCAATCGTTTCCAGTAGGCGGCGTGATTCCACAGGCTTAGTAAGATAGGCGTCTGCACCGGCCTCTTCACAGCGACGCAATGCTTCTGCAGTAGCATCAGCAGTCAGAATAATTGTCGGTACATGCCGATCGATTTCCATAAAGCGTGCCATCTTCATTGCTTCCAGGCCGCCCATCTGGGGCATGTTCAGGTCAAAGATCATTAAGTCAAAACCGGGATCGGTCATCTCAATAGCATCAATAGCAGCAAGACCATCGGAAGTAATACTTACAGTATGGCCAACTCCTTCAAGAATGCCACGCAACACCTGCTGATTGGTTTCGTTATCTTCTGCCACCAGTATATGCAGGCTGCTGGC
>JARFQI010000061.1 GCA_029287855.1 Arenicellales bacterium
CAGGAGAAGTCGCAGGACTGGGCGCGCGTATCTATATAGGGCGATCCAATACCAAAACCTTCATCCAGCTCAGCAAGCTTAATCGCATTGACCGGGCAAACCTGCACACACTGTCCACACTTGATACATGAAGCCAGGAAAGGCTGCTCTTTAAGCGCCCCTGGCGGGCGTACTCTTTCTTTCCAGCGCCCAAGAACAGGTATGAAACCGAGTAGAGAGGTACCAATAAGCCCTGCACCCATAACCAGCGTCCGGATAAATTTCCGCCGCGCCTTTGCTGTCATCGGCTTTTTCTTTTTGCCTGTCTTATTCATGATTACTTCCCGTCTAACGACCGAGGCTTTCTCTTAGCAGCTGCAATGAGTCTTTCTCTTTCTGCTCTTCTTTATATTCCAGTTTTGCCAGCTGTCGCATCGATGGTTTTTCATCTCTTACCAGCAGATCGGGCTTGCTGAACGGTGCCAGCCGCTCAAGGAAGTCCAGTACCTCAAGCATCGGCGAGCCCTTGAAGAACTGCGCATAGTGATTATCCTGCCATAACCTGTCGGCGTAGACGAACAGTTCATACGGCGTATCTCCTACACCATCTTTGTCTTCATCAAAACCACCGAAATCGCTCCAGTAATTGCCTTCCCATATATTGCGGTTGGCCGTTTTTCCGCCGGAAACAATGATCTGTGTCAGGTTATCGACAAACTGGTTCTTTTTAAAGATATTCCCGGTCCAGTCATTGAGAAAGCGTATACCAATACCATTATAGGCCACCAGGTTATTATTAAAGCGGTTGGTGGTATCCGGCTGAAATGGTGAAACATCGATATACAGCCCGGTCGCACAATACAGCACTTCATTGTTCTCGATAACCAGGTCGGACGTTTCTTTAAAACCAATTCCGACACCTGTCGGACCGGCTGCGTGGGCAATATGATTATTACGTAAAACAACACTATCGCTGTACATCAGGAATATACCGACGGAGTTGTTGACATAGTAATTGTTTTCAACAAGATTATATTTCGAGTACATGAAATGCAGTGAGTAACGGCTGTTAGTTGCCCTGTTGCCCCTGATAATATTATTCGCCGAATACCAGCCTACGGTATCGCGAGAGTCGGTAATCGTATTATCGAGTATCTTGTTGTCAAAACTGTACCACAGGCGAATGGCATCACCACGCTGACCAAGCTCGAAGTCTTTTGAAGAAATGCTGTTTCGACGTACGATGTTATTTTCAGACTGCTGCAGGTCGATGCCAAACAGGCAGTTATCTATTTTGTTGTCTTTGATAACGTTGAATTTACCGCGAACCTGAATGGCAGAATCGATATCGTTATGTGATTCTCCGGAATTGGTCAGGTGCAGATTACGTATCGTAGCGCCATCAGTATCGAGCAGGATGACAGTACCCTTGCCGCCGGCATCGATGGTTGCTTCACCGTTTCCATCAAGAATCATCGGGTGATCAATGATTACCGGGCCAGCATATCTTCCAGCGGACAGAAGCAGCGTTTCACCGTCATCAGTTGCATCGATCAGCGGCTGCAGCGGCAGCAGCTCAGTTGCCAGAGCGTGAGAGGGTTGCAGACAAACCAGCACTGCAAGCAGCCTCAAGCTTGTCAGTATAGCCTGCATACTCAGTCTTGCTCTTGCGACTGCTTGCGCCGAATCAACGCAGCTAGCGACAGCAGCAATGACATCAGCATCATCAGCCCAAAACCAATCGCAGGGTAGGAGTGCGTAGTAAATTGCGCGACCTTGCCCTGGCCAAATACTGTCGGCATAAAGGGCTTAACGGAGAAGGCTCCCATCGCATTCAGGTTATGTCCATACCACCATAACCATGCTGAATACTCAATAATGAAAAACAGCGGCAGCGCCAACGGCACCAGTATCAGCAGCCAGTAGATCAGGCCGCTGTTCTTACGGGCCCCAAAAACCAGCAATGCCATAGCGGCAATAAGGCCCCAGAAGAAGACTTCTGCCACCCAGCCCATGGTCGTCACCATCGGTGTGATCTCTTCAGGGTTATTAAAATATCGGCCGAGATTTTTCTGGTAATGCCAGGACATCATCTGCTGTCCACTGCCATCCCACACCAGCTTCTCAGCACCTGTTTTGCGCTCCATGTCTTTCTCAAAAGTACCGCGCAGGTGTTTAATATTATCGATCTTGTCACTACTCGCCTGATCCGGTGCTTTTGTATCAGACTGTGCTGTCTCTGGAGGTACGTAATACTCACCCAGCTCTTCTTTAAGACGCTCAATCAGCGCCTGCCCCGAGCTTAAGGAATCTGAACCCGTTTCTTTATCCGTATCCTGGTCCATCGCCGTCACCAGTGCATGGATATATCCATTGCTCTGGTATTTAAGCCCCTCTTCACCATACCAGGTGAGATACATCCAGACTGCAATTGCAGCAAAACCAGCCGACATTATGAGCATGCGTATTTTCGGCTTTCGGCACAGGAAACCCAGCAGCATGACACCCAGCAGTGCAACGAGAAAAGGTGAAAAGGCCCTTTCGATTACTCCACCGGCTGCAATCGGGTACATACCAACATAATGGTTGATGGTGTCCATTTCATGCACACAGTCGAGCGCTTCATCTTCGGTAATCTCTAGCTTGTCTATTTTCTGGCAACCGTTGAAAACACCGTTCATATGGAAATGTATACGAACACCATCAGGAAAAGCTTCTTCGGGATAGTTCGGCGCTGTCAGCGATACCCACCAGATCGGAAGGAAATAGATAGCAATCAGTAAGCCTATGCCGACCAGTATCAGAGCACCAGAGATGAATGAGCGTTTGTTGTCCATAATATTGACCAAGGGCGAATTAAAAAATATGCCGCCGACAGGTCAGTCGGCGGCACACTGGAAGAAGATGATTAAATTAATCGAAATCAGGATTTAGCCAGTCTTTCGACGGCGCCAGTTTTTCTTTTGGCACGGGTATGCGGGAGACATAGTTGATTACCATCTGCATATCTTTGTCTGTGAAAGACTTGATCTGCTCTACCATGTCTGGATTAGCATTACGACGCTTGCCATCACGAATCCATTCAAACTGGCGCAGCATATAGTTGTAATGCTGGCCCTGGATCAGGGGGTAGAATTCCTTCAGATTGCCTTCACCCTGCTCGCCATGACACTTTACACAGTTGTCCTGGTAGAGCTTCTTGCCCTGCTCAAACTCAGCTGTACCGGCCGCCCATTCACCTTTGCCGTTATCCGGGTTCATCGGCAGCTTCTCGATGTAGGCGACGACATCTGCCAGCGCCTGCGCATCACCAATCGATTCCGGCAGTGCAAACGGGTACATCGTAGGATTATCGCGGTTACCTTCTCTGATATCCGCAAGCTGCTTGACCAATACTCCTTTAAGCTGACCAGCCAGTTGCGGGAAGGTACCTTCCTTGGTGCCCCAGCCTTCTGTCAAATGGCAAGCTGCACAGACCTCATAGACGTCAACACCATTTTCGAGGTCCGGAGTGAGACCCAGGGCCTCATCTCGTTCACCGCCTTTTTCCAGCCATGCCATCGAGGCAGTTGAGAACGCCAGGCCTAGAAAGATAGCCGCAATACTAATGTGTAGCTTCGTGTTCATGTGAGAACTCCTTGATGAGCTGTGTGTTTGGAGAAATGTCTAAAGATTTCGCAGGATATCAGTGATATGAAATATTTGCCTTGAGATAAGTCAAGTAAAAAAGTCGGTTATTCCTTGTTAATAATATGTCTATTGCCCGTCCTGTCCTCTTTCAGTCATCCTGGACTGACAACCATGCAAGGATGTTGTCAATCTCCGCTTCGCTGTACTGGCTAAAGACCTCGGCATCACCCGGCACGTCATGCAGACGCTCGCCTGCAGCAATTAGCTCCATTTGCCGCTTTATATATGTACTGTGCTGCCCAACGAGCCGCGGCGCCATTTTCGCAGGCTTGCCCAAGCCATCATTTCCATGGCAGCTGCCACACTCCCTGGTATAAAGCCTCCTGCCCTGATCCTCGTCACCTGGGTAACGGGCGATATTAAGTACACGCTTGCTGGCCAGCAGGCGAGCATAGGCATCAAAATTTGACTCATCGACAGGCGCCAGTTTGGTCGGTAACTGAATGCTGGACAGATATGCTGAAACTGCCTGCACATCTTTTTCTGGTAATTCCCGTTCTGTCGCATAGGGCAGCATCGGGATATTCAGCCGGCTGCGATCTTTGAAATAGCGCAGTTGCCTTACAAGGTATTGGCGGTCCATACCCGCCAGGCGCGGGTACTCGCCATCGCCTGATCCCTGCCCAAATTCACCGTGACAGCCGGCACATAGTTCATTGATCTCCTCGCCATATTCCATATCAAATTCTGTATTATTTTCAGTACCTGCAGGCACTGCCTTCTCAGTCAACGAGGTATTCGCCAGCACCGCATTGAACCCACCACAGAGAATGGCGATGCCGACCAGCGACAGCACAGCCATCAGCCGCAGTAAAACTCTGCTAAAACTCTCTGCAATAAGCCTGATTTTTTTCATACTAAGTAAAACAAATAAAGGCCTGCATCAGAATTAGATACAGGCCCCGATGATTCAGGTGACCCATAAATATTATTCAGCCGCACTCCATCATTTCACATAAGATTAGAAACGGTGGCAGTGATAATCAATTATGGTGTCAAAGTTGCGAGGTAGTCTGACAGCACCTGCATCTCTTCATCGGTGACCAGGTGCATTACACCTTTCATTGATGCTGTCTGGCCGTTATTTCGCGCCCCGCTTTTGATGTCTTTCATCTGCTGCAGTGCATAGGCTGAGTTTTGGCCTGCAACCTTAGGGTAGTTTGGCATCAATGGCGTTTTACCATCTTTGCCGTGGCAGGCGCTGCAGGTTTTAGTCTTGTACAGGGTCGCTCCATCGGCAGCCATTGCACTTAATGGCGATGAAGCAAGAAGTAGAGCTGCCGCAGAAAGAAGCGGTATTAATTTCGATTGAGTCATAGGTACCTCGATGTTGTTTGGCGCTAATGAATTTAACACTGATCCCGTGACCAGGTATATCTCATCAGACTTGCCGCAATAACAAAATTACGGGTCTAAAATGAAAAAAAGGGGGGCGATAATATCGCCCCCTTTGAGAGGAAGGTATTTTTACTTGACCTTCTTAGCGCCGTTTTCTTCTAGGTAAGTCTTGGCGCGTAGACCCATATCGGCCGTCTTGACCTGGTACTGCCACCACTGGTTAGCCCACAGCATGGCATTGCTCCAGTCTTTCTCGGCAGCAGCTGCTTCGGCCTTGGCCTTGGCTTCACCCGCGAACCCGAGCTGGTCAGTGGCATCTTCAACCAGTGCAACTACCGTTGGGAAATCCTGGTAATTATGGCTGGTGATGAAGCCCACTACGCTATCGATAACTGCCTGGGTATCAATATTGGTCTGGACCTGGGTGTTATAGTCCTTTTCGGTATAGGTTGTACCTTCTACCATGCCACCGGCTTTAGCTTTATAACCTTTTGGCTGTACCAGCAGGTAGCCCTGCATTTCCAGATGCAGGGCAGAACAGAACTCGGTGCAGTAGTAAGGGTAGACACCGGCCTTATCAGCGACAAACGTAGCTGAAGCAGTTTTGCCCGGCTCGATAGAAAGCTGAACATTATGGCCATTCATTGCGAAGCCATGTACCTCATCTTGAGCTCGCTCGAGGTTGGTCAGGTGAATCTTAACGGTATCACCTTCGGTAACTTCGATAATTTCAGGCGTAATATGAGAACGAATGGTTGTGCCATAAACTTCAGTAGTGCACTTCCCTGCAGCATCACAGGTACGTTCAGTCTTCTCTCGTCCGGCACGTGTCTTATACGGTGAACGCGAATCGGTACGACTGTTCCAGCCTGATTTATAGCGAACAGCCGGCTTCAGCTTGTCGGCCTTGATTGCCACAACATAATGCGGCTCACCCAGCGGTAGCGGCATATCGTACAGCAGCTCCATTTTGTCACCGGAAATATCAATCAGCTGGTGATTTTGCGGATGCAGCGGACCTACCGGGTTAAAGCGGTCAATCGCCAGCTTGTTGAGAGAGACAAGATACTTGCCATCCGGATTAACCGAATCGCCTTCCATGGTCATCAGGTGACCAACGTTGTAATGTACTGGTAGTTGATCAAGCACTTTGCCTTCACAGTAGTCCCACTTGGTGATCATGGAATCAACATAGATAGATGTGTAGGCAACACATGGCTTGGAGTCATACTGTGTATGCAGTGGGCCGAGGCCAACATTGACAGATTTATCCAGCGCAGTTTTCAGTGCAATGATAGGAAGACCATACTCGTCTTTACCTTCGAAGTTTTTATCGTCGATCGCTTTCTTGATCTTCTCCCAGCTGTAGACCCAGGCATGGGAATCCAGTTTGCCGGAAACGATTAGACGCTTGCCGTCAGGTGTAACATCAACACCGTGCGGGCTCTTGGGTTCCGGGATCAGGTACATCAAGCCTTCCTTGATGGACTGTTCCATGGGGATCATGTACATGCCGTTAACCTTGGTGACCTTGCCGGCGGCAACCAGTTCGGCGGCCTTCTTCCAGTTTGTCACGTGCAGGAAGTCAGTATCCTTGGACGAACAACCGGCTTCAAATGGTGGACGGCCCCGTTCGATGCCGCCTACATACCGTTCCGAGCAGAAGGAATTGGTAAATCCCCAGCCTTCTGAAGGCCCTTTACCTGCGTCGGACAAATCCTGGCTGTAAGGAGGCATTTCGAAGGTGAAAGAATTTTCTGGCTCCAGGCGTCCTTTCTCACTATTAAATTTCCAGTAGGTCAGGCCACCACGGTACTTGTCATTAAATTCCTCCAGTGGAACGAAATCAGTGGTGAAAGGTGCAGCATACTGTGCAGGATCCATAACATATTCAGTATTGGGTGTTACAAAGGCACCACCGTGAGCTGATTTGAAATGCGGGTTAACAACGATCTGCTTGGTTTCAAAATCATGCAGGTCGATCACAGCAATACGCGGGTTGGCCTTGTCATT
>JARFQI010000094.1 GCA_029287855.1 Arenicellales bacterium
CTGCGTAAACAGAGTCTGCACACTGTCTGTGAGGAAGCAAATTGCCCTAACCTGGGTGAATGTTTCAGTAAAGGTACTGCCACATTTATGATTCTCGGCAATGTCTGTACCCGGCGATGTCCTTTCTGTGATGTCGCCCATGGCCGGCCTGATGTCGTTGATGAAAATGAACCGGCAAAGCTAGCGGCGACAATATCATCTATGAATTTACGCTACGTGGTGATTACATCGGTTGACCGGGATGATCTTAGAGATGGTGGTGCAGAACATTATGTCAACTGTATTGCCGCGATACGGGAGACTTCACCAAAGACAAAAATTGAAGTGCTGGTGCCAGACTTTCGTGGCCGCATGGAGATCGCTCTGGGTTTATTATCGAAGACTCCACCGGATGTCATGAACCACAATCTTGAGACAGTTCCACGATTGTATCGAGAAGTAAGGCCAGGTGCTGATTATGAATGGTCACTAAAACTGTTAAAAGAATTCAAACAGGCACATCCCAACGTACCGACAAAATCAGGGTTAATGCTTGGAGTTGGTGAAACCTTTGACGAAGTCGTTGCTGTTATGCGTGATCTGCGAGGGCATGACTGCGAAATGTTGACCATTGGTCAGTATTTACAGCCCTCTCGTCACCATTTGCCCGTTAGCCGCTACGTCGAACCGGAAGAATTTCAAAAATATACTAGGATTGGAGAAGGAATGGGGTTTGCCAATGTTGCCAGTGGTCCTCTGGTGAGATCTTCTTATCATGCGGACCAGCAGGCGGCGGGTAAAACTATCATCTAGATCTTCCTGGATAGTTAAATCCTGACTTAAGTCGCTACGGTCAGGTTGAAGCTTTGATTGATGATTGTCAATTTACTAGTTGGACTGGAAAGGTAGAATCAGCAAGCTTTAATGAAACCCCCATTGGAAAAGAATTTCGCATACATTTTGATTCGGTATGAGTCAATATAACTGCAGATGAGGGAGTTAAATGTTAATAGAGTGGAGCGATGAGCTGAGTGTCGGTATTCAGGAAATTGATGAACAACACAAGGTGCTGGTTGGGCTGGTTAATGAAATGCATGATGCAATCCATGCCAGGCACGGGTCTGAAGTTTCAAGCGAAATCCTTCAACGCCTTGCCGAATATACTAAAATTCATTTTGCTGTTGAAGAAAGCCTTTTCAGGATCTTTGACTATCCCGGATATGAAGAACATAAAGCCCAGCATGATGAACTGATTAGAGAGATTATTGAACTACAGGAAAAAATTGCCGCTGGTAAAACTAATATTAGTTTTCAATTGCTGCATTTTCTGAAGATGTGGCTGACGCAGCATATTCTGGATTCAGATAAGGAATACTCACCATACCTGCTGAAATCCGGCCTAAAGGCAAAATCATCTCAGGCAGGCTGGTTCCATAAACTCTGGCATTGATCGGTTTCTCTAGTACTAGTTTGACAGAATGAGGTTGAACCATGTCGATCTCTGAACAGGATCTCGTCAATTTTCATGAAAGCCTTGACCGTGCCTCTAGCAGCGGCAAGTTTATGGACGTCTTTTATGACGGTTTCATCGCCAGCTCTATTGATGTAGAAATGATTTTCAAAGACACAGACATGGACCGGCTGAAACGCAAACTGAAGTCATCATTGCACATGATGACGATGCTAGTAGACAATGAACCAGGAACTGAAATGTATGTTGGTCATCTCGCCAGGGTTCATGACAGGTACAACATTCCAGCGGAAATGTTTAATGTCTGGATGGATTTGCTGATAGAAGCCGTGCGTGTCTGCGATCAGGAATTCGACGTTAGGACAGAAAATATCTGGCGTGAAGTGATCGGCAGAGGCATAGCGATAATGACACAGGGGGCGGATGCAAAAGTCATTGAAGCTGTGTAATCTTTTTAGATTTGATCTTTCAAAAGTGTATTGAGAGCGTCAAGTCTTTCCCTGGTGCCTATGTCAAACCAGAGGCCATTATAGACCTCACCCGTAACCTGCCCCTTTGCTATGTGCTGATGCAGCAATGGTGCGAGCGGAAAGCGCTGCTCTCTGCATTGATCAAAAAAACCATATTTGAACATCGCCATGCCACTGTATGTCCATGAAGGCTGATTGTTCTTGTTTTCCCGTACCCGCTCTCCTTGCAGTGTAAAGTCACCCTGCAGGTGATGCTGTGGATTTTTTACCAGCACAAGATGGGCAAGACTATTGAAATCATCCGTTAGAGATGAAAGATCGATATCTGTCCAGATGTCGCCATTTATTACGAGAAACGGATCTGATTTTAATAAAGGCAGCGCCTTGACGATGCCTCCTCCTGTTTCGAGCACTGCATTTCTTTCATCCGAATAATGAATCGCCAGTTGATAGCGTGACCCATCTCCAAGCTGCTCGATAATCTGCTGGCCGAGATGCCCGATATTTATTACTACGTCGCTAAAACCGGCAGCTGAAAGGGCATACAGATGATGTTCGATCAACATCCTGGGGCCTGCTTTAAGCAGCGGTTTGGGTGTGCTATCAGTTAACGGGCGCAGTCTTTCGCCGCGACCGGCAGCCAGAATCATCGCGTACATATTTCAGCCATATACCTGTTTAGTTGGAAACTTTGGAACCATAAATCTTTGATATAACCATATTATATAGGTCGGCAAGTTCAGCGTCGTTTTTGAGGGCCGAAATCAGGTATTTCAGCGTTAACGGGATGTCATCAAGGTAGCGGCTCTTGCCATCACGGTGGGATAAACGTGCAAAAATACCCGCCACTTTCAGATGACGCTGTATACCCATGCGATGAAACCAACGCAGAAATTGTTGTTCATTCTCGTTTTTCAGCAGGCCTGATTGTAAAGCCAGGTTATGATATCCGATAACCCAGTCTTCCACGCGTTGCTCTGGCCATTCGATGTAGCAGTCTTTGAGCAGGGAAACCAGGTCATAAGTGATTGGGCCTGTTACCGCATCCTGAAAATCTATAATGCCCGGATTGTTGACATCCGTGATCATCAAGTTTCGCGAATGATAATCCCGGTGAACCCAAAGTTGAGGCTGCTCAAGTGCAGAATTAATCAGCAGTTGCCATGCATCATCCATGATCTTGTGTTCTTCGTCCGAAATTTCCAGACCAAGATGTATTGCCAGGTACCATTGCCGAAAAAGGTCCATTTCTCCGTGCAGTAGCTCAGCGGAATAAGCCGGCAGAAACTCAGGCTCATCAAAGCTGCCGGACTGAAATTTCACCAGGCTTGTTAGTGCATCGCCATACAGGCGTTCAACAGTGCTGTCATTAAGGCTATCGAGATAATGATCGCTGCCGAGGTCAGACATTAGTACAAATCCCTGTTCGTTTTCAGTATGAAGGATTTCGGGTACATTGATGCCTAACGTGTAAAAACGCCTTGCCAGGCGGCAGAATGTGGTAATTTCTTCATTCTCCGGTGGAGCATCCATGATTATCAGGCTGTCTTGCTGTTTTTTTAGTCTGAAATATCGCCGAAAGCTCGCATCACTGGAAGCTGGCTCTAGGCTGAATTCTTCAGCGGGGTAAAGAGATTCAATCCAGTTGCGAATTATTTGTTTTCTTTTATCCAATAGTTTTTAATCCATCTGTATAATGGTCGCCTTTAGATTAAAAAGAAGGCTTGAAGGGGCATCCATTCTATGCGATTTTACACAACACACATAAGCCTGTATCTGGGATATTAATACGAATGCACACAAAAAAAACTCTCACAAGCACAATAATACTTATTTCTTTACTGCCCCTTACCTCCCACGCTTTCAGTGCATTTAGCGTTGATGAATACAGGCAATCCCTGCTGAATGCCTACAGCGAAGTTTTTTCCGGGATTTGTGAACCAGATAGAATAGATTTCAAAGCTGCAGATGCAGAGCTAAAACCCGGGGCGGTTGCCATAGAGGCAGATCAAACGGAGCTGATTGACAAGAAGATTATATTTACCGGTAATGCCGAGCTGGAACGGGACGGCATGATGATCAATGCAGACCGGCTGACTTATGACAAGGATGGTGACAGAGTTGCCGGACAGGGTGATATCCGTATTCAGGATCCGTCAGGGAATGTCTTCCAGGCACAATCCATGGAAATAGAGGTGGAAACGCTTATTGGAACCGCTGATGATGTTGAATACAGCCTGACATCAAAGATACCTGGCAGAAAATCAGACGATAGTAAGGATATACGCGCCCATGGTGTAGCTAAACATATCGATTTTGAAGGTCATGATATAGTGACCCTGCATGATGCTACCTATTCGACCTGTCGTAAAGATAAAGAAATCGCAGTTCTCAATGCCGGTAAAATAGAACTGGACAAAGCCGCAGGCGTTGGTAAGGCAAAGAACATGAAATTACGCCTGTGGGACGTGCCGGTATTCTGGTTTCCCTATGTCAGCTTTCCTTTAACCGATGACCGCAAGTCTGGTTTTTTAATGCCGTCAATTGGTGCGACAGATCGATCAGGTACCGTGGTTAAAATACCTTATTACATAAATATTTCACCCAATATGGATGCAACTCTCAGCGGGAACTATTACAGCAAGCGTGGTGCCCAGCTACAGGGTGAATACCGGTATTTAACACAACAGGGAAAAGGCAACTTTAATGGTGCTTATCTGGCTGATGATAAAGAGACTGGTGAAAACCGCTATGGCTACAATTTAGACCTAAATCAGAGATTTGCTAGACGCTGGTCTGCTTCTGTGAATTATGCGGAAGTTTCTGATGAAAATTATTTCGAGGATTTTTCAGGTAATCTTTTATTGACCTCGACCACTTACCTGAGGCAGGAGGGGCGCGTAGAGTACGCCGGCAGCTGGCTGCGAGCAAATGCGCTGTACTCTCAATTTCAGACTATCGATGAAGATATACCTGAAGCCAGCCGGCCCTATAAACGGGAACCCGCCATTACATTTAGCACTAATATTCCGAAACTGGATAAATTCAAATTTGATCTATACGGCAGCTATACCGATTTTCAGAGAACCGATAGAGTAAGCGGGCCACGTTCTGATCTTGGCGCCAGTGTGATGTATGATTTCAGGAAGATTTACGGATTTTTTAAACCAAAGGCGACCCTTCGATACACGGCCTATGACCTGACAAATGTTGTCGATGGTGAAGTTACCGATCCAGACCGCAGCCTGGGTATTTTTTCTCTCGATAGTGGGCTCTACTTTGACAAGGATTCGTTTATCAAAGGTAGAGATTTCACTACTACTTTAGAACCTCGACTTTTTTACCTGTATGTTCCCTATGAAGATCAAACAGATATTCCGATATTTGATACCGGGGAAAGTACCTTTAGCATGGGAACCATGTTCAGGGAAAACCGTTTTACCGGTCCTGATCGAATTGGTGATACAAATCAGTTGACTGTTGCACTCACTTCGAGACTAATTGATGCTGAAGGTGGTGAAGATTTATTGAAAGGTACACTGGGGCAAATCTACTATTTTGAGGACAGGCAGGTGAGCCTGTCGACTGATCCTGCTGTTCCTCAAACTTTTAACCGCTCAGATTTTGTCGGTGAACTGTACACCAGGCTAAACAGTAAGTTTTATATGTACAACTTCTTTCAATACGATTCAGAAGAGAGCGAAATTGGCGACTTCAAGACAGATCTTAGATATTCAAAAGACGCCCGCAGGGGTGTCAATGTAGGTTATTATTATAATAATAATGGTTCACAGCAGCTCAATGCAGATGTTGCCTGGGCACTGGCACCACGCTGGCAGTTGAATGCGAACGCACGCTATGACATAGAGGAGAGTGATTTTTTGCGGAGTGGTCTCGCTATCGGTTATAGCGCGTGCTGTTGGGGTGTTACTGTTGCCGCGCAACGCCGTATCGATAATCAGAGCGAATATGTCAACTCATTCCTGCTTACTTTCACGTTGAACGGTTTGACAAACATTAAGACTGGCTTTTGATATAAGGCAGGATTAGAAATAATCTCGCTGATGCATTTTTGGACATGAGTATATGTTGAAATCACTTTCTGCCCTGTTCGCTGGATTTCTACTGGTAATTATTACTTCATACACCTTTGCTCCGGTGGCACAGGCGATGATGCTGGATCGTGTGCTGGTTGTTGTGAATGACGACATCATTACCTATGGCGAATTCCAAACAGCTTTAAGTGGCATGCGTACGAAGATTGCTGCAATGGATGAACAGATGCCACCGGAAAGCGTTCTAGAAGAGAAGGTTCTAGAACAGCTAGTGTATGAAAAGCTGCTGCAGTTACATGCTATTGATACCGGTATCACTGTCACCGATGCTATGCTAGACCAGGCAATGGAAACTCTCGCGAAACAGAATAATATGAGTATTCCGCAAGTCATGGCGCAGCTGGAGCAAGATGGCATCAGTCAAGAAGAGTTCACAGCAAGCCTGAAAAACCAGCTTCTCGTTCAACGTGTGATTGAGCGTGATGTGAAGCAATCAATCTCTGTTCTGGATAGTGAGGTTGATGGCGTATTGCGCAACGTTAACAGTGAACAACCTGATCGCATATATAATCTTTCAAATATCCAGTTGGCAGTGAGTGAAGATGCAACGCCAGCAGAACTGGAAAAAGTAACGTCGCGCGCGCAACAACTACGCCAGGATATTATTCAGGGAAAGATCAGTTTTATCGTGGCGGCACAAAAATATTCCGAGGCAGGAAATGCCGCAGATGGCGGAGAACTTGGTTGGAAAAAAGCTGATCAGCTGCCAGCACTTTTTGCTGATGCATTAAAAGATATGCAGGAAGGAAGTATAAGCGCACCCCTGGTCAGCCCGGCTGGCATCCATTTACTGAAATTGAATGAATTAAAAGGAAGCAAGCAATTACTGGTTGAGCAAACAAGAGCCCGCCATATCCTGCTGCGGGCAACAACTAAGGTTGATATTGACCATGCCGTATCACAGCTGCAGAAAACCAGGCAAGAGATACTCGAGGGTGCTGATTTTGCTGTCATTGCAACAGATATTTCGCAGGACCCGGGAAGCGCTGTAAAAGGCGGTGAACTGGGCTGGTTGAGTAAAGGAGAGACGGTTCCAGCTTTTGAACAAGCCATGGATGCTCTGCAAGTTGGCGAAATATCACAGCCCGTGGTTAGCCAGTTTGGGGTACATCTGATTCAACTGCAAGAGAGAAGGAAAATCGATGTCAGTGAGCAAAAACGTCGTCAGGCGGTAAGGCAGGAAATAGGTAAACGGAAAGTTGCCGAAAAATACGACCAGTTTCTAAAACAGTTAAAATCCAGGGCATATATCGACTACCGTGTACCGCTGGATGAGATTTGAGTTAAAGAATTTGCTTTACGTGTTACGTTTTATGATTTACTAAACACCTAACACATAATTGACACAGTTCCTATTTAGTCAGAGCACTCTCTGCGTCAGCCAATAGCATATTATTCGTTATTAATCGCTCGTCATATGTGAATAAAAAAGCCCCCCTGTGAGGGAGGCTGATAGCGTAAATGTATCTCGCAGTTGCTACCGGGCTTTAAAACATAAGTGAGTTTGCATTTTCTTATAGATATTTCGAGTTATGATTTACGTAAAACGTAAAACGTAAAACGTAAAACTAAGCCTTAAATATCGTACCCCCGTTCTTCATGCATATGTATATCCAGCCCCTGGATTTCCTGTTCGTCGGTAACGCGAAGTCCCCGTGTCAACAAGCTAACGACTTTCAGGATGACAAAACTGACTATGGCGGTATAGGTGACAGTTGCCAGCACACCAATCAACTGAACTTTCATTTGTCCTGCCATGCTCGTAATACCTTCGGCAAAGCCAAAACCGCTAAATAAACCGAGGCTGGTAGCGGAAAAAATACCAGCGAGCAGGGTGCCGAGAATGCCGCCGACTCCGTGAACTGGAAAGACATCAAGTGAATCATCAATTTTCATCACCGTTTTTAGCCAGGTTGTGGCAGAGAAACAGACGCCACCGGCCAGTATGCCAATAATAAGGGCGCCGGCTGGGCCAACAAAACCTGAAGCACCGGTTATAGTGCCGAGCCCGGCCACCATGCCTGTCACCGTGCCCAGGGCACTGGGTTTGCCATAACGCTTCCATTCAATGAACATCCAGGTAAGCGCACCTGCAGCTGCTGCAATGTGAGTGACCAGCATAGCCATGCCTGCATCGCCATTAGCAGCAAGCGCACTGCCGCCGTTGAAGCCAAACCATCCTACCCATAACATACCTGCACCACTAACGCTCATGGTCATATTATGTGGCGTCATCGCAGCACTGCCGAAACCTTTGCGTGGACCAAGCATCAGTGCAGCAACAAGTGCTGCTACGCCGGCCGTGATATGAACCACAGTTCCACCGGCAAAATCATACAGTCCCATGTTGCCTAGCCAGCCTCCACCCCATACCCAGTGGGTAACAGGTACATATACGACAAGTAGCCAGATTGCACTAAATAGCAGTACAGCACTGAATTTCATGCGTTCTGCATACCCGCCGATGATTAGCGCCGGCGTTATAATTGCGAAAGTCATCTGGAACAGCATAAACAGACTTTCAGGAATGTCGCCCTGCAGACTGTCTTTGCCAATCCCGGCCATGAAAACCTTGTCGAATCCGCCAATGAAGGCATTGCCTTCTGAAAATGCCAGGCTATAACCAAATGCAAACCACAGTAGAGATGAAATACCTGCGATGGCAAAACACTGCATCAGTATGGACAGGACATTTTTAGAGCGCACCAGCCCACCGTAAAACAGGGCCAGCCCTGGCAGGGTCATAAATAACACTAAGGCCGTAGAGGTCAGAATCCAGGCAGAGTTGCCTGAGTCCAGAGAGGCATCTTCCGCGTACACTGGCAGAGTAAATAATAAAAAAGACAGACTAATCAGTCGTTTAACGATCTGATTCATGATTCCTCCAACTATGTGTTCCTGGATACTTAAAAAGTTCAGTAGAAATTATTGTACTGGCGAGTGGAGCTCTTTCTACAACGCATCATGCCCGGTTTCACCGGTACGAATACGGATGACACTTTCAAGTTCCTGGATGAAAATTTTTCCATCACCGATCTTGCCGGTTCCTGCTGCACTGACGATTGCTTCAACCACAGATTCAACCTGGTCACCTGCAATGGCGATTTCCAGCTTTACTTTAGGCAGAAAGTCTACGACGTATTCAGCTCCTCGATAGAGCTCAGTATGTCCTTTCTGGCGGCCAAAACCTTTTACTTCAGTAACAGTTATACCTTTGATCCCGATATTTGCGAGTGCATCTCTAACGTCATCGAGTTTGAATGGCTTAATTATAGCGGTTAGCATTTTCATGTTGATCCTCCA
>JARFQI010000113.1 GCA_029287855.1 Arenicellales bacterium
GAGCACCCTGCGGGCTATGTGGTTGGCTCTCGCTACGAACAGTGCGGAGAACAACAGCAGCCGGCGATCTACCAGCGGTTATTTCGCAATGGCCAGTGCGTTACAAGTCGCACCAGCGCCCAGCAGATAGAGTTTCTGGAACAGAGAAGCAGGGTTAAGGATTGAAGGGGAAAGGGGAAAGGAAAGAGCGATTAAAGACCAAGGACAAAAGACAAAGGAAAAATCGCCTCTGTTTAACTTCGTCCTTGGTCTTTTGTACTTAGTCCTGCTTTTCCTTTCCCCTTCAATCCTTTTCTTCATCCTGCCTTTCATCAATCCCAATCGATGCTTTTCTGAACTTCCACACTCGAAAATATGGAAGTGCCATCATCACTGCCATTATCGCAATCGCAATTCCAAGGTGGGTTTGCCATAACAGGAAAAAAGCGGCTATTGAGACGACCATTGTGAGGAACGAGTCCAGCAATATCTGCTGGCTATAGCTCTTTCTCTGCTGGGCATCACGACCATAAAGCAAAGACAGCAAGACTGGTGGTCCGACGTGAAAGGGGATATAGAAAATGGCAGTAACGACTATGACGGTAAACATGGGCGTATTTTAGTTATCTTGAATTAGGAAGAACAGTTCGGCGTTATATAAACAACCACCTAATTATTCAGAGTTACCGCCATTCCGGCACATGCCGGAATCCAGTGTTTATTAAAAATATCTATGCAAAGCAAACGAAATGGCTGCTTTATCTGTTATGAACAGGTATCCCTGTCGCCAGGCTGCAGCAGGACAAAACCAGATAGAACAAATGGATTATTAAATGACTCATTCAGGTTTTCACTGGTACTATTTGCAAAAATATGGAATTTAAATGAATAATCAACATTTGTATTAGCATGATATTCACTGGCTTTAACTATAAGAAGGTAAAACGTATGAACATTAAAACCCTAACCGCTTCTATCGCACTGATGACCGTGCTTGCTCCGTCGTACGCGGCAGAATCAGAAGAAATCATTAAGTACCGTAATAGTGTAATGGAAGCCTATGCTGGCCATATGTCGGCGGCTTCACGCATCGTCCGCGGCAAGGTCGACTTTCAGGATCAGCTGAAACTGCACGCCGACAGTATGGCAGGGATAGCAAATATCACAGGTACGCTGTTTCCTGAAGATTCAGACTTTGGTGAAACACGGGCGAAAGAAGAAGTCTGGAGCAAGCCAAAAGAATTTGAACAGGCGGTACAGGAGAATCAGCAGGCTGTGTCTGAATTCAATAAGGCAGTTGCCAGTGGTGATAAGGACGCTCTTGCAGGTTCCTTTAAAAAGATTTCTGACAGCTGTAAATCCTGCCACGAAAAATTCCGTACTGAAGAGGAATGAAGCATCTGCTGACAGCGCTGCTGCTGTCGGTAGCAACGCCTCTGCAGGCATCTGAATCGCAGCTTGAACGGGGGCGGCAGGTGTTCAATGCCGCCAGCTGTGCCGTGTGTCATACCGACAAGGAGAATAACGGTGAACCGCTGGCAGGCGGTTATGCCATGAAAAGTGATTTCGGCACCTTCTATACACCCAATATCACACCGGATCCCGAGACCGGTATCGGCAACTGGTCGGATGAAGATTTTATCCGTGCAATGCAGCAGGGAATATCTCCAGAAGGTGATCATTATTTCCCTTCTTTCCCTTATACCGCCTACACAAAGATGCATCGTGACGATATTCTGGCGCTGAAAGCCTACCTGTTTTCGCTGAAGCCGGTAAAAAAGTCCAACCGCGAACACGAGCTGGCTTTCTATGTAAAAATGGCGCCCTCGGCAAGAATATGGAAAGCCGCCTACTTCAAAGAAGGAGAGTTTGTTGATGCTCCAGAGAAATCAGCAGAATGGAACAGGGGCGCCTACCTGGTAGAAGCGATGGGGCACTGCAGCGAATGCCATACCCCGCGCAAGGCACTGGGGGTGCTGGATGAGACTATGGCATTTGCAGGTGTGCAAAAAATGACTGGTGTCGGCACTGTGCCCAATATCACTCCCGATAAAAAAACCGGTATTGGGCGCTGGAGCGTTGACGACCTGGTGTATTACTTCGAAACCGGCACCACGTTGTCAGGAGATTCCAGCGGCGGCAAAATGGCCAGCATCATTGATAACAGCTTAAGCCTGTTGCCTGCCGGTGATCGCAAGGCCATGGCAGTATATTTGTTATCACAGCAACCGATTGAAAACAGCATCAAAAAGAAAAAGAAGAAAAGAGAGAAAGAGGAATTTGAATGAGTAAAAGGAGTTCCAGGTTCCAGGTCTGAAGACCCAAATTCTATGTTTTATGTTTCAAGGCGTTTAGGAATTCATCTTTTGTCTGCTATTCGGAATTTATTTAATGGCGCTTTTCGACTTGGAACCTGGAACTTCAGACCTGGAACTTTTTTATATACCTTAACCCGAATAAAACCCCTCAATTTCCAATAACAGATCACCCCGGCAGATGTCGGCATGAAGCACCATCAACTTAACTTTATCACCGAGACGTTTTTTAAGGTGGTCGATGGTTTCTTCGAGGTAATCCTGATTACGCAGGTAGAGCTTGATACCGGTCAGTTCAGATGCGTCCTTGATTCCAAGTCCAGTTTCCCTGTCTGCTTCGGCGATAAGGATGTCGATATTGTTCAGGCATTCATCGAGCTGTTCACCAGGCTTATTAACGTGACGGGTCTCATGACCGAGAATGCTGGCAGTGCCTGAGATGTAGAGATGCTTCTGTTCTCCCCATTGCTTTACTACTGCTCTTGAGAACGTCGGACTTTTCGGCGCGTATTTCGACGGATAGGCGAATGCGCTGACCTGTCGAGGGTTCTCGATCTGCATACCGTCTTCATGCGCAGCAAGAAAATATACGAGTATATTACCATCATGAGTGCCGACAGCAGTCGCGGCAGGCAAGTGTGATTCATACCCAATTGAAGTATCAATAGCCTGGTGGCGGCCGACGCAGAACGATTGATAGCGCTCGAGTCCTTCATCATGCCGATTGATCCAGGGCAGGTAATTCCACACGCGAATCATTTTTTCAAATGACAGCTCCAGCTGCAGATGGCTGATCTGCTGGTAGATTTTTTGAGTCAGCGATTCCATCGAGCCGCTATCACTGGGTATCAGCAGCTGGCCAAAAATCAGTGCCGAGGTTCTGCGGTACTGTATCTCGCCAAAATTACCGCTTTCAGGTATCTCATTTGTTCTCCACACCTCCAGAAGATCTCCGCCAGTTAACGCAGGTGTGCCGACAATGATTCTTTTTTCATCTGTAAACTGCGATTGACTGCTAAAATCAATAACCGCAAGAGTATAGGGATCATTGACCACATCAGACTGGCGTGCACGTGGCTGATAGTGGATATCGAGAAGGGAATTTTGTCGGTTGGTCGTGTTCACGTAACCCGCAATTTTCGCATCTAACAGTGCTAAAAGCATCTGTTTTAGGGCATTGGGATGACTTCAGGAAAGCTATGAAGAAAAAAATACTGATTATCGCTACCGTTATCGTCTTATTACTTTATGTATTCAGGGCTGGCTGGTTAGGCTATTTAGGCCGTTCATTGATTGTTGATAATCCATCAGCGACCGCAGATGTCGCCGTAGTACTTAGCACGGGCGTTGATTATCTTCCTCGGCTGTTGCAGGCGGCCCAGTTATATCGTGACAATCGCGTCAAAAAAATCCTGATCAACGGCAATCGTAAATCCGCTGCCATTAGAAAACTTGAAAAACAGGGATTCGTGCCTGCCTGCAAATGGTCTGAAAACAGCCTGCAGATTCTGGAGATGTACGGTGTACCTCGTGAGCAGGTATGGGCGATCAGTGCAGAAGATGTCTTCGACACCGTTAGTGAGGCCCAGACCATCAAACTTTTTTTACAGGAGCGTGGTGTGAACAGCCTGATTATTACCACCAGTAAATTCCACACTCGTCGAGCTCTCTACGTCTGGCGCAAGGTGCTGGGCTCAGATAAGAATATCTACATCAGTGCCGCAGTTGATGATCCTTTTGATTCTGACAACTGGTGGCAGAATGGCCGCCAGGTCAAGCAGGTGATGGGTGAGTATGGTGGCATGGCGTATTATGTATGGAAAAGGCCATGGAGAGATTCGGACTAAGGACTAAGGATAAAAGGGGAAAGCTTGGAACTTGGAACTTGGATCTAGTTTTTATCTTTCCCCTTGCTAGAGTCCGCCAACATTTATAACAAATAATTATCGTTCTGCTGAAGGAGATCATTGCTGCCCTGCAAAACGCACAGCAATGTAGTCAAAATAGTTTTAATGGGTAAATGTAGGAGTCTCGTCCTCGGCGCGATTTTGAAATCTAGTATAGTGTAAAGCCTATATCGCCTCAGGGCGGGGCATTTCCAAATATCGAAAAAAAAGCCGGCCAACAGGCCGGCTTTTTTGTTACTTCGCTACTGTAGATAGCGATTCTTTGATTGCTGGCGGAGCGTCCATTATTTCCATAAATGAACCCGCTCCCATCATGGAAAGATCCGGGAAAGACAGTGCAATACGGAATTTGCCGTTGAGTGCATAGGCTGTCTTACCTGATACCAGAATTGCGTACGGTAGATGTGCAGTATGTCGGGTGCCATGGACGTCAATTTTCTCCATAATAGTTTTGTCTGCAGCAGCCCCTTCAGTCATCGCTACGCCGATCAGGGCCTGGTCTTTACCCGGGATTTTTACTTCAAAGACTTTAGTTATGCCACTGGTGCCTGCTGCCAGGTTTTTATTTATTTTTTCCATCGCATCTGCAAATGAATCAAATTTACCCAGGGTATCAGGATCATCAAAATATGGCATAAGCATTTTGTAGTGGTATTTCTTAAGCTTTTCTGCAGTGAGGCCTTTTTCGGAACCG
>JARFQI010000139.1 GCA_029287855.1 Arenicellales bacterium
AACAGATTCCTGTGGAGACTGGGTAGTAGCAGAAAATGCAGGTGGTACTCCGCAGTTTATATACAAGACATGGGTAGATGGATATTTAACTGGATTCAATATGTCCACTATCCTGAAGAAAGATATTCTTAGAGAAAAGGGTATACCGGAGATATATGTCTTAATAAGTGACTACTGCAAGAAGAATCCAGTCAAGTCTATTATGATGGCTACTAATTACATTGCCGTAAATGTGCTTGGTAAACCATCTAATCCAGACCAAACCACGCCAAAGTAGATTTCCAGTTTCAACGACAGCCAGGTTGCTACATTGTGTCCTTTACCTTCCGACTATCCACATAGACAGTTCTGATACCTGGAAAGCCGCTAGACAGATAAAGTGCTTTATCGCCTGTCGATGAAAAACCAGGCGATACGAATTTATTTCCAGTAAAGGGAACCTATTGATTATGAAGTGTTCTCAAAACGTATAGATTTAACTAAATATTCTTACTAGTAGGGCAACAACGAATGGTCAAGCGGGACCTGGTAGTTATCGGTGGAGGGACAGGTGGCCTGATCGTCACCAGCGTCGCAGCACAGCTGGGTCTCAAGGTTACGTTAATAGAAAGAAGAGACAAACTTGGTGGTGATTGCCTGCATACAGGCTGTGTGCCGAGTAAAACACTGATTCATGCAGCAAAAGTTGCATCACTGATGCGCAGGGGCAATGAATTTGGACTTAAGTCTGTTGAACCCGAGGTTGATCTTGGTGCTGTCAGTGACCATGTCCAATCGGTTATTGACCAGATTCAACCACACGATGATCCCGAGCGATTCAGGGGGTATGGCGCCAAAGTTGTTTTCGGGCATGCAAGCTTTATTGATCCACATACCGTTGAAGTTAATGGAGAAAAGATTCATGGAAAGCGGTTTGTTATTGCCAGCGGTTCCAGCCCGTTTATCCCACCGATCCCAGGACTTGACGAAGTCCCTTGCCTGACAAATGAAAGCATTTTTTCTTTGCGTAAACTGCCGGCTAGATTAACCGTGCTGGGTGGCGGCGCTATTGGGGTGGAAATGGCGCAGGCTTTTGCCAGGCTGGGCAGCGCAGTGACAATAATCGAGCGCTTACCTCACCTGTTACCACAGGAAGATAGTGAAATCAGCTCTATGCTGAGCGACCATTTGAAACAGGAAGGTGTCGAGATTCTTGTTTCAACCTCGGCGGAGCAGGTCAGTCTATCTGATAGTCTTTATCGTATCCGCTGCAAGCATCAATCAAATGGTGAAGAAGAGATTGAATCCGATGCATTACTGGTTGCCGTCGGCAGAAAACCGAATGTGGATGGCATGGGGCTCGACTTTGCCGGGGTCGAATTTGATAACACAGGTATAAAGGTTGATCGGCGTATGCGTACCTCGTCTAAACATATCTATGCCTGCGGTGACGTAAGCGGACCTTATCCCTTTACCCATATGGCGGAATACCAGGCCGGCATCGTCATCAGTAATGCGATATTTCGATTTCCTAAGAAAACTGATTATCGAGTTGTCCCCTGGGTTACTTATAGCGATCCTGAACTGGCAAGAGTCGGCATGACTGAACAGCAGGCACTGGCACAGGGAGTGTCTGCTGATATCCTGCGATTTTCCTTTAGTGACATTGATCGTGCTCTGACAGAGGTGGAAACTACTGGAGAAATGAAACTGGTCTGCCGCAAAGGTAAAATACTCGGTGCGACAATACTGGGACCGCATGCCGGTGAGCTGATACATGAAATTGTTCTGGCTATGCAGGCAGGATTGAAGATTAGTGATATTTCAGCCACTATACATGCCTATCCAACGCTGGCACAGGTTAGCCGAAGAACAACGAATACTTTTTACGGTGAGAAGTTATTTAGTCAGCGTACACGTAAAATAGTTGGCTGGATCAACACACTATTACCCTGATAATTTAATAGCAAACGATAAACATGATAGCAACTTTACCATTATTGAAAGAGACAGATTTCCCTGCTATTCAGCGTGGACGGCTGGAAATTCTGCAGGTGAATCTTGGGTACCTGTGCAATCAGACCTGTCAGCATTGTCATGTCGATGCCGGGCCAAAACGTAAAGAGCAGATGGATCGTGAAACGGTTGACCATTTGATCGATTTTCTGGACAAAACAAATATTAAGGTGCTTGACCTGACCGGTGGTGCACCGGAAATGAATGAACATTTTCGTTACCTGGTTAAAGCAGCAAGAGAGTTAGGCCTGCATGTCATTGATCGGTGTAACCTGACCATACTGAATGAGCCGGGACAGGAAGACCTGGCTTTGTATCTTGCTGAGTACCAGGTTGAAGTAGTTGCATCATTGCCCTGTTACCTGAAGGACAATGTAGAGGCACAGCGAGGCAAGGGGGTCTACCAGTCAAGCATCGATGGAATTCGTAAACTGAATGCACTCGGCTATGGTATTGAAGGCAGCGGTCTCAAGCTAAACCTTATGTACAACCCGCAAGGTCCTTCTCTGCCACCGCCGCAGCTATCTCTCGAAGCAGATTACAAACGTGAGCTGAAACAACGAGAAGCAGTGGAATTCAACAAGCTGTTTGTTCTCGTTAACATGCCTATTATGCGCTTTGGCAGTATGCTGGTATCCAAAGGACAGTTCGATAATTACATGCTGTTGCTGAAAGAATCCTACCAGGCATCAAATTTGCAGGGAGTGATGTGCCGTAACCTGATTAGCGTCGACTGGCAGGGTTATGTCTATGATTGTGATTTCAACCAGATGCTCGGGTTACCGCTGCAGGCAGCTGGCCAGCATAAAACGCATCTCAGTAAGATAGATTTCGATGAATTAACAGGTAATACAATTGTAACAGGTGACCACTGCTATGGATGCACAGCAGGACAGGGCTGCAGTTGCAGCGGTGCCCTGTAATACAGCTTAAGCATGAATGGGAAGGTTAAAGGAAAGCTAGTGTAACTGATGAAAATCTCCATTATCATCCCGGTACGTAACGAGGCTGAGAATATTGGTAGACTGTTGCATGAACTGCAGGAATATCGAGATAGAGGTCACGAATTGATAGTGGTTGACAGTGGTAGTGAAGATGAAACTGTTTGCATTGCCGGTCCGCTTGTTGACTATCTGTTAGAGGCTCCGGCAGGGCGAGCCAGGCAGATGAATGCCGGTGCCAGGATAGCCAATGGCGATGTTCTCTGGTTTCTTCATGCTGATAGCCAGGCTCCTGATTATGCAGATGAATTAATTAAGAATGCACTGACAAATGGCGCTTCGACATGGGGTAGATTCGACATCCGCTTAAGCGGCAGTAACTGGTCTTTGAGAATTGTAGAATCAATGATGAATCTTCGTTCCAGGCTTACCGGTATTGCCACGGGTGACCAGGCAATATTTATCCATCACGATCTTTTTGATAAGGTCGGCGGCTTTCCTGATCAGTGCCTGATGGAAGATGTTGAGATTTCAAAAATGCTGAAAAAGTTTCAGGCGCCAGTTTCTTTACGTGAGAAACTGGTGACATCAAGTCGGCGATGGGAACAGAACGGTGTCCTTCGAACCATTCTCCTGATGTGGTTACTGCGTGCAGCGTATTTCTTCGGCGTGCCCGCAGAGAAACTCTGCATACGTTATGGCTGAGGGCCAATTCACCTACCCGACAGGAAAAATCATCGTGTTTGCCAGGGAACCTGTCGAAGGCAGTGTAAAAACCCGGCTCGCCCGCAGCATCGGTGATCAAGAGGCACTACGTATTTACCAGAAAATGGTGAATACAACAGTCGGGATGGTTGCAAGATCCGGTTTAGCTGAACTTGAGTTATATGTTTCAGGTGATATTGAACATCCTATGTTTCAGTCTTTGGCTGATCAATATGGAATACGGATTCGTTCACAAACGGGCAAAAACCTCGGTGAAAGAATGTTCCATGCGCTTAAGCAATCACTGGATAATACCAGTTACTGTATACTCATCGGAACTGATTGCCCGGTAATGACTGCAGCATACCTTGAACAGGCTTTCTGTGTGCTTGGGAAAGGTCTTGATGCAGTTCTCGGCCCAGCTGAAGATGGCGGTTATGTGTTAATTGGTGCAAGCAGGGTGGACATTTCCTGGTTTAATGGTATCGATTGGGGAAGTCAGAATGTCCTTGCACAAAGCCTTCAGAAATTGGCGGCTGGCAAAGCAAGTTACGAACAGCTGCAGCCGCTTTGGGATGTCGATGAGATTGAGGATTTGCATCGCTGGCGATTGACCTCATAACAGGCTAGGCATCATCTCAATTAATTTGATTTAATTCACAATAATGATTTTGGAGTCACGATGAACGAGCAAACAAACCATCAGCATGCAGATGAAATACGACAGAAAGTACGAGATGCCTATGCTGAAGTGGCGGAGGCAGATTCTAACGGTAGCTGTTGCGGTGAAGCCAGTTCCTGTTGCGGGGTATCAGATGAGGCACAGATTAACACCATTATTTCCTCAAGGCTGGGTTATTCTCAGGAAGATCAAAACATTGTTCCGGATGGTGCGGACATGGGACTCGGCTGCGGTAATCCGCGCGCAATAGCTAGCCTGAATGAAGGAGAAACTGTTCTCGACCTGGGCAGCGGAGGCGGCTTCGATGCCTTTCTTGCGGCACAGGAAGTCGGAGCAGAAGGGCATGTCATTGGCGTTGATATGACGCCGACAATGATCAGCAAGGCAAGAGCTAATGCGGAAAAGGGAAAATTTACCCAGGTAGAGTTTCGCCTCGGCGAGATTGAGCATCTTCCAGTTGCCGATAACAGTATTGATGTCATAATCTCAAATTGTGTTATTAACCTGTCGCCCGATAAATCCCAGGTATTCAGGGAAATGTACAGGGTGCTGAAGATTGGTGGCAGGCTGGCGATTTCAGATGTAGTGGCAACCACAGAACTTCCTGAATCCATGAGTAACGATCCCTACCTGCATTCCGCCTGTGTTGGCGGTGCCGCACTGATTGGTGACCTGATCGAAATTATGCGGCAGTCGGGCTTTGAAAAAGTAACTATCGAACCCAAGGACGAATCACGAGAATTTATTCGTGACTGGGTGCCAGGTAAAAATGTCGAAGATTTCGTGCTATCAGCCACCATTGAAGGGGTAAAAGAGCGCTAATGTTTGTTCCAAATAACATTTCTGCCTGAAGAATCTGACAAGATTAACGATTTCCCCATATTTGCCTCAAGAATAAAACCTTACAGCAGATGGTTTTGTTGACTTTACTCTGTAATAGAAATATTTTCTGATAGTGCGAAGCTGCTGGACCAGGCAGACTGTGGAAATACTACAGGCCAGATTGCAGATAACTACCATGCATGCTTTGCATTTGTACAATTTTTTCTATAAATTACCTGATAAAAAGTGCATATATAGATACACTATTAAAATAACGAATAGAACTAAGCTAAAGGAGTATTGCCAAGATGTTACAGCATGTTATCGGAGTATTTACTGAGCCTAAGAAAGAATGGGAAGCCGTTCGTGATACACAATGCAGTTTGATTGAATGTTATGTTAAACATATCTTATTGCTCGCTGCGATTCCGCCGGTTTGCGCATTCATCGGTGCCACGAAAGTTGGCTGGACTATTGGAGATAAAACCTTCCACCTGACAGCAGCTAGTACGCTTCCTATGGCCATCGGTTTTTATCTCTTTTCTCTGCTGGCGATATACATTGTGGGGCGTTCGATTCACTGGATGGCCTCAACATTTGAAGCAGAAGTTAGTATCGAGAAGTCTGTATTGATTGCAACGCAAATAGTGACACCACTTTTTCTCAGTGGCGTTATCGCATTGATTCCTATCCCATGGCTGATAATGCTTGTCGGCATGACGGCAATGGGCTACACCGTTTATCAAATGTACATTGGTATCCCTATTGTTCTGAACATTGAACCGGAGAAAGGCTTTATCCTGGCTAGTGGTGTACTGACAGTTGGCCTGGTAACCATGGTAGGTATAATTGCTACTACAGTAATACTCTGGGGTATGGGATTAGGTCCACAGTACGCATAGGGTAGAGCTTTAGCAAATACTCAAGAAATATCCGGGAGCTGATTACATCAGTTCCCGGGAGCATCTTTCATCCCCGCATCCTCCTCACGCTACATATCGACCAGGGCCCAGATATTTTATCTCTGCCTGTATCCGGCAATGTCAAATCTCCCCCGAGAAAACAAAAAATACCTCAGCCTTTCATGAGCTTTGATAAACCGTCAAATATCAATACTCACCGCCGAAATAGAGATTAATATTATCTTCAGCTGAAACTAGTGACAGGGAACTTGACCGAATGTTTTAGGGTCAACCTTAGTAATTGGCGGATGAGAATGAAATCCGTACGTCTGATCAGTGCTATATCGGCCGAATTCTGAACAAAAATAATATCAAGAACTAAATGAGGAGATGTGAGGCATGACAGCAAAGCAAATATTTATTTCTATTTCGGTGGTGTCTTCTGCTGTCATCCTCGCTTTGGGTCAGCTTTGGCAACCTGCAAACTGGCTCTTCATTATCACTCTGCCGCTGATTTTACTTGGCATTTATGATCTTGTTCAGAAACATCATACCATCTTGAGAATTTACCCGGTCGTTGGCCATGGCCGATATTTATTTGAATCCGTTCGCAAGGAGATTCAACAGTACTTTGTTGAGTCTGATCTTGATGGCACCCCCATCAACAGGGAGTTTCGCTCCCTGGTCTATCAACGTGCCAAGAAAAGTAATGATACAAGACCCTTCGGCACTCAGTTTGATGTTTACCGCAACGGCTATGAATGGATCAACCATTCGCTCAGTCCAAAAGTGGTATCAGACAGTAATCCGCGGGTGATTATCGGTGGAACTGAATGTAAAAAACCCTATGCTGCATCACCGCTGAATATTTCTGCAATGAGCTATGGTGCGTTAAGCAAGAACGCTATCCTTGCACTGAATAAAGCAGCAAAGATGGGCGGTTTTTCTCATAATACGGGTGAAGGCGGGATCAGTCCCTATCATCTCGAAGGAGGCGGTGACCTGGTCTGGCAGGTCGGTACCGGCTATTTTGGATGCCGTGATGCAGAAGGTAATTTTGATCAAAAAAAGTTCTCTGAAAAAGCCGCTCATGATGCGGTTAAGATGATCGAAATCAAGCTTTCCCAGGGCGCAAAGCCCGGTCACGGCGGTATTCTGCCTGCGGCTAAATTAACCCGGGAAATCTCAGAAATCAGGCACGTGCCAATGGGGCAGGATGTCATCTCTCCAGCGGCGCATAGTGCGTTCGATAATCCTGTTGGACTGCTTGAGTTCATTGCCAGGTTGCGTGAATTGTCTGGTGGTAAACCGGTAGGGATTAAGCTATGTATTGGCAACAAAGTGGAATTTTTATCTATCTGCAAGGCTATGCTTGAGTCTGATATCTATCCCGATTTCATTACAATTGACGGCGGAGAAGGTGGTACAGGAGCGGCCCCGGTTGAGTTGACGAATTCAGTAGGCATGCCGCTTCGCGATGCTCTTATTTTTGTGAATAATGCACTGATTGGTTCAGGCCTGCGCGATCGAATCAGGCTGATAGTTTCCGGAAAAGCACTGTCTGCTTTTCATATGCTCAGATTAATTGCACTTGGTGCTGACACTGTAAACTCGGCCCGTGCAATGATGCTTGCACTGGGCTGCATTCAGTCCAGAAGCTGTAATACTGATCATTGTCCTACAGGTATTGCGACACAGAACCCGGCACGTTTCAAGGCACTGGACATAGATCACAAATCAAAACGAGTGGCCCATTATCATGCCGCCATGATTGAATCCCTGGTTGAGCTCATCGCTGTGGCAGGACTGGAACGGCTTGACCAGCTGGAGCCCCGACATATAAACCACCGCGTGCAGGGCACTAACGTACAAAATTACAGCGAACTTTATCCCTGTATTGCGAGTAATTGTTTACTATCCGAATCAACGACTCCAGTCTCCTGGCAGGCGAACTGGCAACAGGCTACTGCAGCGGCATGGTAGTATACAAAATACCTGTTTTATCGTTGTCATTGGATACTCTATGCTGCAGTATTTTTTTTCCTCTGCTGCCATAGCAGACTGATTTGCCCATGATATCGTTCCAGTTCTAAATCAAAAAGGACTAAGCGGTTGGGATGAAAAAACCTTCAGAGACAAGGCTTCTTATCAACTAGTAGAACTACCTGGAGGCAGAGTGAGTACTACGGGCAGTCAGTCGCTCCAGTGCCTCAGATATCGACAACAGACAGACCGTAAATCTCAAGGATTTTCCTTATCTGAACTGGCGCTGGAGAATTGACAACAGGCTAGATACGGGCAATGAGAAAGTGCAATCCGATGATGGCTATGCCGCCAGGGTTTACCTGCTAATCAATGGCGGATTGCTTTTCTGAAACCACAGGGCAGTAAGTTGTGTCTGG
>JARFQI010000143.1 GCA_029287855.1 Arenicellales bacterium
ACAGATCATTGAAGACCGACGTAAAATGGCCAGCGGGGGTCTGCCGATAAACTGGGGTTTTGCCGAAACAATGGCCTATGCCACCCTGCTGGATGAAGGTTACTCGGTACGAATAAGTGGTCAGGATAGTGGCCGCGGAACATTTTTTCATCGACACGCCATCCTCTATGACCAGGCCACCGGTGATCGACATATACCCCTGCAACACATTTGTGAGCAGGCGACCCAATTCCAGGTTGTTGACTCACTGCTTTCTGAGGAAGCAGTGCTTGGATTTGAACTTGGCTATGCAACAGCTGAACCTGAAGCCCTGACAATCTGGGAGGCTCAGTTTGGTGATTTTGCCAACGGTGCACAGGTTATTTTCGATCAGTTCATCAGTTCAGCAGAAACTAAATGGAACCGGTTAACCGGGCTCACAGTATTACTGCCTCATGGTCTGGAAGGCCAGGGCCCTGAACACTCCTCTGCAAGACTAGAGCGTTTTATGCAACTCTGTGCCGAGAGTAATATGCGCGTTTGTGTGCCAACTACCGCTGCGCAGATTTTTCATCTGCTGAGGTCACAGATCTTACAGCCCCTGAGGCGGCCCCTTATTGTCATGAGCCCAAAAAGCATGCTGCGAAACCCACTGGCGACATCGGCGCTGGAAGAGCTTTCCAGCAGTAGCTTCAGGAAAATCATTACTGAAACGGAAGATATAAATCCTGAAAAAGTTCGCCGTGTCATTCTCTGTACCGGCAAGGTCTATTACGACCTCTTTAGTGCAAGAGGAGAAAAAGGAATCGATGATATTGCGATAGTACGGGTTGAGCAGCTATACCCCTTTCCACATGATCTGCTGATAAGCGTTCTGGCAGAATACCCGAATGCCGGCTCCATCGTCTGGTGCCAGGAAGAACCAATGAACCAGGGTGCATGGTACCAGATCCGTCATCACCTGGAAGCCTGCACAGGGGATAACCATAAGCTGGCATATACAGGCCGTGCACTATCTGCATCGCCGGCGGCAGGTTCCTATAATCTGCACATGGCAGAGTTGCATCAGTTTGTGAACCAGGCATTGACCATTGATTAATAAAAAAATTAAAAGACCGTTTAACAAAGGAGAATTGCATGGGGATTGAAATCAAGGTTCCGGTATTACCAGAATCCGTGATGGATGCCACAGTGGTAAAAATATACGCAGAAGTCGGTGATGCTGTCGAACGCGACGCACCGCTTATGGACCTTGAAACCGACAAGATCGTGCTTGAAGTCCCTGCACAGGAAAGCGGTATCTTGACTGAGATTAAAGCCGAGGTTGGTGAAGTTGTAACAGCAGGGCAGCTACTTGCGATAATGGATATCAACCCAACTCCTCAGCAAACGCAACAAAAGCCGCAAGCCGCTGAAGAAAGTCAAAATGAGATCACTATTAAAGCAAGCCCTGCGGCTGAAAGAATTGCCGCCGAAAATAATATTGACCTCTCTACTATACCCGGTACAGGCAAAGACCAGCGAATTACCAAACAGGATGTTCTGAGCTTTATTGATCATCTAAAAGCAGCCCTGCAGCAGGAATTAACCGGCAAAGGTGCTGCTGGCACAACTGCAGGCGAACCAGCGGTGAAGGCTGTGGAAACTCCGTCGAAGGCTGCAGATGCTCCACAGCAGTCATATGACTCTTCATCTGAACGACCTGAGAGGCGGGTTCCGATGTCGCGACTTCGGCAGCGTGTAGCACAGCGCCTGCTGCAGGTGCAGCAGGAAGCGGCGATACTGACAACCTTCAATGAAGTCAACATGCAGGCCGTGATGGATGCCCGCAGTAGATGCCGCGATGAATTTGAAAAACGCTATGGTGCACGCCTGGGCTTCATGTCCTTTTTCGTCAAAGCATGTGCGCAGGCGCTGCAGCATTACCCGATAGTCAATGCATCGATAGATGGCGAGGACATCATCTACCATGATTATGTAGATATCGGCATCGCCGTTAGTTCACCGCGCGGGCTGGTAGTACCGACCTTAAGGAATGTTCAGCTTTCCGGCTTCGGTGATATTGAAACACAGATTCTTGCCATGGCGGAAAAAGCACGTGACGGTAAATTGACTCTGGAAGACCTGGCCGGTGGTACCTTCTCAATCACTAATGGCGGGACCTTTGGTTCTATGTTATCTACTCCCCTGCTAAACCCACCTCAAAGCGCAATTCTTGGCATGCATAATATTAGCCAGCGTGCGGTCGTTGAGAATGGTGAAATCGTAATTCGCCCAATAATGTATGTAGCGCTCTCATATGACCATCGACTGATAGATGGCCGAGATGCTGTGCAGTTTCTTGTCAGCATCAAGCAGAACCTGGAAGACCCCTCGCGACTATTGATAGGCCTTTGAAGATGAAGAAGCATTATGATGTAATTGTTATTGGGGCCGGTCCTGCCGGTTATGTTGCCGCGATCCGCTGTGCCCAGTTAGGGATGAAAACCGCCTGCATCGATGAGTGGCTTGATCCCGAGGGCAAACCATCTCTTGGAGGTACATGCCTGAATGCAGGCTGCATACCATCCAAGGCTTTACTGGAAATCTCTGAGTATTATGCCGGTTTAATGGATGCATCAGCACACCCCGGGATTCATCTCAAAAACATTGAACTGGATATTAAAAAAATTCAGCAGGAAAAAAACCAGATCGTCAGTGAGCTGACTGGTGGCATTCATACCCTGTTCCGCACAAATGGAATCACCTCCATTGCAGGCAGAGCTCAATTACAGTCTGATCGAAAAGTTTTTGTCACACCCACGGACGGCAAGAAAAACGAAGAACTCTCAGCTGACAATATCATCATTGCGACAGGCTCACAGCCGATAGATATTCAGGCTGCGAGAATGGATGGGAACAACATCACAGATTCAGAGGGCGCCCTGGAATTTGACGAAATCCCAGGACGACTGGGGATCATAGGTGCAGGTGTCATTGGACTGGAAATGGGCAGTGTGTGGCGACGTTTCGGTTCACAAGTGACACTACTGGAAGCGCAGGAGACCTTTCTGCCTGCTGCAGATAGAGATATTGCAGCACTTGCGCTGGCTGAGTATCGCAATCAGGGTCTGGACATACATACTGGCGCGTGCGTTACGGCAACCGAATGCAATAACAATAGCGTCACAGTGTCCTTTACCGAATCCGGCGAGTCACATCAGCTGGAGGTGGACAAGCTCATTGTTGCAGTCGGGCGTCGAGCAAATACTGAAGGCCTGGCACCAAAAGAAAGTGGTTTATTGACTGATGAAGGCGGTAATATTCACGTCAACGAAGACCTGATGACAAACTTGCCTAATATCTATGCTATTGGTGATGTCATCCCCGGCCCAATGCTGGCACACAAGGGCTCGGCAGAAGGCGTTGCCGTTGCCGAACGAATCGCCGGTCGCACCGGTAGAGTAAATTATGAAACGATTCCCGCTGTTATCTACACGGAACCTGAAATAGCCTGGGCAGGCCAGACTGAAGACAACTTGAAACAGGCAGGTATCGACTATCGAACTGGCAGCTTCCCATTCACCGCCTCGGGTCGTGCGCGGGCGATGCGTAAGACTTCAGGCAAAGTAAAAATTCTGGCAGACGCTAATAACGATGAGATTCTGGGTATACACATTATTGGTGCACACGCCTCGGAGTTGATTGCTGAAGGCGTTCTGGCGATGGAATACCGTGCTACAGCAGAAGACCTGGCACTGACGATTCATGCCCACCCGACTTTGTCTGAAGCCGTACATGAAGCCGCGCTGGCAGTAGATGGTGAAGCCATACACATTGTTAACAGGAAGGCTGGCGTAAAATAAAAGGTCTACGTTTTACGACTAAAGGTTTTACTGTCTAGCTTCAGCAGCAAGGACTGTATTTCTCAACAGCATAGCTACGGTAGTTGGCCCGACTCCACCAAGTCTGGGTGTAATCCAGCCAGCTACTTCGGCGCATGATTCGTCTACATCCGGCATCAGGCGTTTCCCCTCCCAGCTTATTCCACCGCTTATCACAGCGGCTCCAGGCTTGACCATTTCTGGCATCACGATGCTGGCGACACCAGCAGCAGAAATAAGTATGTCTGCCCGGCGGGTAAAGTAAGCAAGATCCTTGACGCCAGAGTGGACGACAGTCACCGCTGCATTAGCCCCTTCCTGCTTAGTTGTCAGTAACAGGGACAATGGTCGACCCAGTGTTGGACCGCGGCCGATAATCACCACTTCTTTGCCGGCCACATCTATACCATAGTGCACAAGGATTGCCTGAATTCCTGCCGGAGTGCATGGCACGGGGCCAGCTTCCTGGAGCACAAGCTTGCCGAGATTTACCGGGTGCAGGCCATCTGCATCCTTAGCTGGGTCCATTAGCATCAGGGCTTCATTGAAATCCAGCCCACGAGGAACGGGGTACTGGATAATGTACCCGTCAACTTCTTTGTTATCATTGAATTCTTCAACCGCACCGAGAAACTCGTGTTGATTGACTGTCGCAGGAAGTTCCAGATGAAAGGAACGAATGCCAGCATTTTCACAGGCCTCATGCTTCTTTCTTACGTAGCTAGCGCTGGGTCCGTCATCGCCAACAAGAATAGTACCCAGGCCCGGCTGAATACCACGCTCGGCCATGACTTCCACACGCTTACGTACATCTGCAATTACGGCCTCTGCGACTTCAACACCGCTGAGTAATTTTGCTGTCATTTATTTCGTCTCTGATTTGGGTTTTATATATCCATTCTGAACGATACAGATGGAGAGATAAATATTCGAATTTGCGGTAACTACTGCGTGAAATAATGATAGATCGAAGTAGATTACCTGATTAAGTGGGCATTTTAGCCACGAGCGCAGAGCTCATCAAGAAATGATGATTCTATGATTACTGACCTCTAGAACTACAAATGGCGTTTGATCGGGCCAGCTAGCATGATCACGACAGTAGCACCCACGGCTGCTGCTGCATACATAACAAAATCTGATTGTTCTGCGTTACCAAGAAAGGCCATGAGTATGCCGCCAATCGCCCCACCGGCGACTCCCGCCCCAACATCACAGGCAAAACCAAGACCGGTGCCTTTCAAAATCAGACCGGCCAGCAAGCCTAATGCCAGGCCTATCACAAGGAATACAATTAAGTTGATGATATCCATACAGAACTCCTGTAGGTCTCACAAGTCTCTGTGTACGCCGTCATTCTAGAATGACGGCGTAGAAAAAGGAAATTTTTGTATCTAGCTCTCTCTAAAATTTTCATTTTGCATGCTAAAAGCTGATTAATTATGACAATAAAAACGAAACATTATAAAAGTTGACACATATCAAGGAATTCAGTTTATATATGACATTATCATTTTATCGATTTCATCCGACAATTTTCACCGCAATTAAATGTAACATATGAATATTTTCGAATTACTGATCATTGTTTTTTTTATCTTTCTGGCCATTATCATCACTATCGGCCTTTTTCGCTCTATCATGCACAGCAGTCAGCAGGGTGAAATTTATTACCAGAAACTAAATGATCGTATTAAGCCTTTACGAATGCATAAAATGCTTCAAGCGCTTGGTATAGATGATCAGGAATATACCCGCGGTAACCAGGTCAATGAGATTGAGATGCATATGAACCGCTGTCAGGAGTGTAGCAATACCGAGCAGTGTGACGCAGAGCTTGAGACTGGCAAAGTTGCGCACGCTGACCAGTACTGCCCAAACAATGAAGCTTTAATTAATACAGCAGCAAAAAACTTAACACCCTGATATTCCATAGCTAAATAATCGTTACTCATCTGAAAATAGTGACTTACGGTGAAAATCCAACATTGATTCTGTAATTACCAGTAATTCCCAAGTCAGTGAAGGTGATATACTCCTGTGCCCGAACAATCAGACAGATATAAAGGATAACAGTGAAAAGGATTCTGTTTTTCATACTCCTGCTTGGCAGTTCATCCGCTATTGCCGAAACAGGATACATCACCGATCAATTGAAGATTACCTTACGTAGTGGCGAAAGCACGACCCACAAAGTTGTGCGCATGTTGCCCAGTGGAACTGCAGTCACGGTTTTAAGCCGCAACAGAGATACAAACTATGCAAAAGTTCGACTGGCAGATGGCACAACAGGATATGTACTGAACAGGATGCTGCTGTCTGAACGACCTGCACGTGAGAGGCTCGCCGAAGCAGAACAACAACTCGTGGTTTTACGCCAGGAGCCTGGGAAATTAAGTAGTCAGCTTGCAGATTTGCAGGAAAAATACGCTGCCCTGCAACAGCAATATACAGAAATTCGAAATGAGAATAATAGTCTCAAACAGGAAGTCATCAGGCTCAGCAAAGTTGCTCAGGACCCTTTGCGGATCGCCGGTGAACGTGATGATGCTGTAGAACGCAGCCAGCATCTGTCTGATGAGCTGGATATTCTTAAATTAAAGAACCAGAGACTGACGGATAAAACAGAGCAAAACTGGTTTCTTATCGGCGCTGGTGTTGTGATTGCCGGTATTATTCTCGGTTTACTGCTGCCCCACATGAGAGTGAAAAAGAACAGATCAGAATGGGGTGACTTTTAAAATCAGGTGAAAGGCTAAAGAGGAAAGGTTAAAGAAAATCTTCAGAGCTTCTTAAGTTCTGAATTTTTCCTCTTTAGCCTTTTACCTTTCCTCTGCGGTTAGCCTAGCCGCACTTCGACTCGCCACAGTTCAGGCAGGTCATGCAGCCATCCATTTTGATGACAGCCTTGGTGTGGCATTTAGGGCAAAGCTGCGCATCAGGCGGGAAATCACTGATTTCCTCTTCAACTGCCTGAGCAGTTTCCGCCTTGTCATTATTTCCATCATTCATGGAATCATACTCAGCGCGTTTAGCCTTCAGGTGATCACGCACACAATCATCCATTTCATCAGCCTTGATCATGCCAATCATTTTCATGTGGCACTCAATAGCATCACCGATTTCAGCTACCAGTGAAGGCATATATTTTCCGCCCTTCTTGAAATAACCTCCTCGTGGATCAAATACACTGCGCAATTCCTCTACCAGGAATGTCGCATCACCGCCTTTCCTGAATACTGCTGAAATAATCCTGGTCAGCGCGACAATCCACTGGAAATGATCCATGTTCTTTGAATTGATGAAAATCTCAAATGGACGGCGGCGTTCATATTCGGTGCCGGGATTGAGGATAATATCGTTAATCGTGACGTATAGAGCATGTTCGGATAGTGGTGTCTTGATTTTGTATGTTGAGCCAACAAGCATCTCGGGACGTTGCAGTTTTTCATGCATATGCACAACATTTGCTAATTCGTCCTTTTCGGTCTCCAGACTGGCATCAACACTATCAAGAGGCAACTCAGGATTTTCTAGCATTTCCTTCTTCGGTGAAGTATCTGCAACGGAGTAACCTACAATCTTTTTTTCAATTTTTACTGTCATCTTTTTAATTCTATCTAATGTTTAAAGTCTTCGTTATTAGTCATGGCAAATGTTCAATAGTTAGAACTTGCCGTAGTAACCTTCTTTCATAGCGTCGTAAAGATTCGCCGCAGTATGGATTTCACCATCATATTCAACTTCTTCATTTCCTTTCAGTTCCACTACTTCACCGTTCTCCAGATCAAAACGGTAAAGAGTATTTTCCAGATCTTCTTCTTTCACCAGCACACCCTGGAAAGCCTCTGGATTGAAGCGAAAGGTCGTACAACCCTTGAGGCCCTTCTCATGGGCATACAGATAGATATCCTGGAATTCATCGAATGGAAAGTCAGTCGGTACATTGGCTGTTTTCGAAATCGATGAATCAACCCACTTCTGAGCTGCTGCCTGTACATCAACATGCGCTTTCGGGGTAATATCATCGGCAGAAACAAAATAATCAGGCAGTTTATTTGCCTCATCCTTTGCCATCGGCGTGGCATTAGGGTTTACCAGGTCACGGTAGGCCAATAATTCATATGAGAACACGTCAACCTTCTCTTTGCTCTTTTTCCCTTCACGTATAACGTTACGGCTATACTGATGTGCAAATGAAGGTTCAATGCCATTACTGGCATTATTGCCGAGAGACAAGCTGATGGTTCCGGTTGGAGCTATCGAGCTATGGTGGGTAAAACGCACGCCTGTCTTAGCTATACGTTCAGTCAGTGACGGATCAAATTGCTGCATATAACGACTGTATTTTGCCAGTAGCACTCTTCCTGGTATTTTGTCGCCGATACTGTAACCATCCTCTACCATTTCTGGTCTCAGGTTTAGCATCGCGGCGGTGACTTCATAATCATCACTGAGAATCGGAGCCATGCCCTTTTCCTTTGCCAGCTCAACACCAGTCTCCCAACCGACTTCAGCCATCTCCCGTGCGACACGTTCTGTAAATTCCAGGCATTCATCGCTGCCATAGCGCATACGCAACATGGTGCTGCTCGAACCCAGCCCGAGGAACCCCATGCCATGACGGCGTTTACTAAGAATTTCATGGCGCTGCTCTTCCAGCGGCAGGCCATTGATTTCAACGACGTTATCGAGCATGCGTGTAAACACTGCTACCACCTCGCGAAAACGCGGCCAGTCAAAGGACGCTTCTTCGGTAAACGCATTATCAACAAAACGGGTCAGGTTGATTGAACCCAGCAGGCAACTGCCGTGCTGAGGCAACGGTTGCTCGCCGCAGGGATTTGTTGCCCTGATGTCTTCACAGAACCAGTTATTGTTCATTTCATTAATTCGATCGATGAGAATGAAACCCGGTTCAGCAAAGTCATAAGTCGATGTCATGATCATGTCCCACAACCTTCGTGCACGAATTGTTTCATAAACACGGCAGGCGACCTGGTTCAGGTCATTGGTTGTGTAACCTTTCGTAGTAGGCCAGTGACGCCAGATTATGCGTGTATCCCTGTCCTCAATCTCGTGCTCTGATGCTGGAAATACCAGGTCCCATTCGCCATCGTCTCTGACCGCCTGAACAAAATCATCAGTAATCAGGCATGACAGGTTGAACTGGCGCAGACGACCATCTTCACGCTTGGCTCTTATGAATTCACGAATATCAGGATGAGAAATATCAAAAGTACCCATCTGTGCGCCACGACGTCCACCCGCAGATGAAACGGTAAAACACATGGCATCAAAGATATCCATGAACGATAAAGGCCCGGAGGTGTAGGCACCAGCACCACTAACAAATGCTCCTTTTGGCCGCAGTGTTGAGAATTCATAGCCAATACCGCAACCGGCTTTCAGAGTAAGGCCTGCTTTGTGGACAGAAGTGAGGATGCCATCCATGGAATCTGGCACCAGGCTGGAGACCGTACAATTAATTGTGCTGGTCGCTGGCTTGTGTTCCTGCGCACCGGCATTTGAAATAATTCGCCCGGCAGGAATAGCTCCGTTTTCAAGTGCCCAGAGGAAGCGTTCGTAATATTTTTCCTTCTTTACATCGTCAATTTCGACATCTGCCAGGGCACGTGCAACACGTTTGAAGGTTTCGTGGATGCTTGCATCTACCGCATCGCCGTTCATTTTTTTCAGACGGTATTTCTTGTCCCAGATGTCCGCTGATGCGGGTTGCAAGTCTGGCAGTTTGTTCTTCTCAGGCTGGTTTTTTAAAGTGACGACGCTCATGCTTCTCCTCTCGCTACGGCTAATATTGAGTTTATTGCCAAAACTCACAATCGCCATATATTGTTATAATTGAAGTTTAATACCACTACATATTGTGTTTGTGAGATTAACCCTGTAAATCGAATTCGTCAACAGATTTATTTAAAAAAGTACTTAAAAAAGAAAAAAAGATTTCCTCCACAATTTACTCAGCAGGAGATTACAATTACATTACATTTATATTTAGCAATAACCATCCACATCAGGCATCACAACAAAATGACTCTCCGTCAGCACAATCTCAGCATCAGCCTGTTATTACTCCCTCTACTATTAATCTCCGGCTGCCAGCCTCTGGTATATATGATGCCGACACCTGTCGTCATGCAATCGGGTAAACATGACCCTTTTATCAACACGCCAGAACGTCAAAAAAGCAGTGACATCATCATCGGTTATGCAACAAACCGCTTACCCCTGGGTGCGAAACAAAGCCGCTTCTACGACAGCAACTTTGACCAGGATATTCGCCTCGGCACCGCCGTGGTACAGATTGGAGTCGGCGATCAGAGCTGGGAAGAGATCCATGAACTTTCTATACAAGGTGCTCAAAAAAATGAGTTGCTGCTAAGTATGAAAGAGGTATCAGAACAAGGCACTCTGAGAGAGAATGAATCGCTGGAAACACTCACAGCTGAATTAAGGGGAATCCTCTCGCGCTTCAATCAGGCAATTGATGAAAGCCCTACCAGGGACATCACCGTCTATGTACACGGCGCGAATAACAGTTTTTACCGCACAGCCTCACAGGCGGCCCAGTATCGACATTTTACCGGTCGCCAGGCCATTGTAGTACTGTACTCCTGGCCGTCGGCTGAAAGCCTCCTCCGCTACGGCACAGACGTCCGTAACATCATCGAGACTGTACCTGCCTTTGTACGCTTTATTAAACTGCTTGCCAGGCACACCACGGCAAGAAAGATTAATATCCTTGCCTACAGTGCCGGTGCTACATTGACGACTAAATCACTGGCTGTACTCGGTAATGACTCCACTCAGACTGACCGCGCGGCCTATCGTGAATCTTTGAGACTGGGGTCCATCTACTTTGCAGCCCCCGATACCGATTTTGATCAGTTTATTGATGAATATCGCAGCTATCAGGATATTGTTGATAATGTGACTGTCACTATTAATCAATACGACACGGTGCTCGACATAGCGATGAAAGACCACCAATCGAAAAATCGTCCAGCTCTGGAAGGGCTTGAGCAAAGCAACAGCAGAAAATCCCGACTGGGAAAACCAGATCTTGATGATCTCACCAGGGAGCAGGCAGAATGGATTGTCGGGGAAACACGGAAGCCTAATTTTGTCATCATAGGCATTGATCCGAGGAACGTCCCCGGAATGTCAAAAGGCTCTCACGACTACTGGTATCAGAGTCCCTGGGTAAGCACGGATGCATTACTCGATCTTAACTTTCATGCCTTACCGCAGGATCGAGGCCTGGCTGAAACTATCACCAGGAAAAAAGCCAGGATATGGTACTTCCCGGCCGATTATGAACAACGTGTTGATGAAGCTGTGGATCGCCTCTCAGAAATGTACAACAATAAAATTCTAAATTAAATATCGAAACTAATTACCCTTCCGTCCACTAATCGTTTGATGCTACTGATTCGTGATCGAAGCGCCCGCTGTTTAGAAACAACAGAGTCTGGCGAATAACCTCATCTTCTTTCATGATAGAAATATGTGTAACGGGCAGAACGATGAAATCAGCCATTCCTTCCACCTTCGCATTTTCTACTGAGACTTTACCGTCATCCACACCGGGAATAATCTCCGCCATCCAGTTGTCGACCGGGTTATGATCATAACCTGCAATAACAGCAGTTGAATAATCCACCGGACCCAGCATACCAGGTATACTGTCTTTGCCAGTCCCCAGCTGCTGACCCGCTGGCCCGGTTAGCCACTTGAACCACTGCTCATTACGAAATTTCTCTGCAATCAGAGATCCCTGGTTAGGCGGAGCAAGCTGCACCAGGTGGCCAAATTCAGGTAAATTATTTTTTGCCAGGTAATACCTCGCCAGAATACCGCCCAATGAATGTGTAACTATATTAATGGTACCGGCACCTTTTTCCCGGCATTGATTGACCCCATCAGCGACAGCCAGTGCTGACAAATCCTGAATTTTCATCGTCCGTGAAGGATAGTCAATATTAGCAGTGGTATAGCCTTCATCAATCAGTGCCAGTTCCATTTTATCCATCGAATGACTTGTACGTGCGAGACCATGCAGCAGAACCACACATTGGCGGTTTTCGAGCTTAGAATTTTGTATGGTATCTAACTGATCTAAATCATTGGAAACACCAGCAGTACTAAAAAATAATGCGGCGGTGAAGAGGCCGAATGAAAGATAGTATTTACTCATCCGCAGGCCAAAAAGCGATGAACTAAAAATAGTGTAATACATCATAATCAACAAACACCTGAGTTAACGTTGGCAAGGTGGGGTTGCGCCTCGACCAGGATGCACCTTATTCCTGGTATTACATTTTGTGGATTTTTCATTTACTGCTCACTTATCAAGTTACGTCAGGAGTTGGTCAGCTCGAGAGGCTGCTGATTACATAGCCCTGGATATCACGTTTTTCACAAACGCACCACGCGTTAGATTCAAGCCATGAATACTACTGTGAATGATAAAAAAATGATTGACGGGTTACGCCATAAATTTGACAGATAACTAATACATAGACTTCATTCATACGTGCAAAAAATATATCGTTCAAAAATGCCCCGGGATTGCTGTTTATGCTCGCGCAGTATCTCACAGCAGTAATATAGAGTTCGCCAGATAGACCGATAAAGGTTAATACAACATTTATTCACCACACGCTATAATCTAATGTCATATCTATTAATGACGAGGGATTTATCTTGGCATCAAATAAAGGACGCGCTTACTTCGCACTCGTTGGATACCACTTCAACCCCGCTGACATCACACACCTGCTCGGTATCGAGCCCACCTCTGTCGATGACGCCGGTTCAAGCAGCGAACTGGACAAACCAGTGATCAGTTCATGGGAACTATCGACGGATACTGTCTCTAGTGATGAGACTGAAGTCGATATTTATGCCTTGACGGACATCATCATTAAACAGCTGGAACCCATCGAAGAGAAAATCATTGAAGTATGTAAAAGCCACAATTTATCTCCAAGAATTGGAGCGGTACTGACTTTGTCTGTTGATAAAGACGAATCCAGCCCGGATGTGGGCTTCGGTGCCCGAACTATCCGTTTCCTGGCAGATATTGGCGCATTTATTAACGTCGAGTACGAACTTTCTGAGCGGATTTAATTTCAGCCGTTACCACCAAGTGCTTTTACCAGTGACTGCGCCTTCTTCAACTGCTCCTCGCAGTGTTTTAGACATAGTGGTTGAAGGACGTGCGGAAAACATTCGATAATCAATTCAAACTCATCGGCAACTTCTTCTGCAAGCACAGCATCGTTTGTTAATTCTGCTAGCACATTTTGTGCTGTTGCCTTATTTACTCGGCAAATGACTGCCAAATGGAAGGGCAACTGCTGCTCCATAATTACAATCAATCCAGTCTCATAAGACCTGATTGCCTCTTCCAGGCGCTCTGGATTACCTTCTGATTCACCTAAATGATTCAATACTGCACCACGGTTGTTATGCGTAGCGGCTAACTCGAATGCGTAATTATCAGCATCGAGTTCTGCAAGTGCATTTTTATAGGCGACAACGGATTTCTGATAATTTCGATTTCCCTTGAGAAGTTTGCCATAAGCATGAAAAGTGGCACCAAGCTGATGCATGGTTGATGCCCATTCAAACGGCATCTTTTCACGGGTCCATTTCAGTAATGCGTTGGTATAGGCATCAATGGATGCTTTCAATAATTTCGAGTCACTCTGCTGCCTGCCGAGAGCTTGCATTGCAGTTCCCATGTTATATTGTGTTGACGCCCAGTCCAGTGGATGTTCTTCCTGGTTATATACTTCCAGCGCATTATTGAAACACTGAATTGCTTTTTCATACAATTCAACATCTCTCAGCTGTTGCCCGAGTGCCCCGAGAATATTGCCAAGACTAATCTGTGTTGAAGCCCAGCCAGCAGGGTCCTGCTCGCGATATTCTTCTGTCAGAGCTGACTCAAGTGCCTCACGCGCAGTTTCAAGAATATTAGAACTGAAGCGGTGCTGTTCAAAATTGCCCCGCGTGTGAAGAAAATTATCAGCTACGGTTACCTTGGTATCCGGACGAGCAGATTCTGCTAACTCTTCACTAAGCATGCCAATAGAATTAGCTATTGCAAGTTCTAAAGCCCTGTTGTCTGGGTAAAATATGTAATTATTTGAGTATTTCATTGATATCCGGGTCGGCACCAACAGCTCCGCCAAGGTCTATTTCTTCATCGGTAGCTTCGCGTATAGTCAAAACTTCCAAGGTAAAAACTACCTCTCTGCCACAAAGTGGGTTATTACCGTCGACTGTTAACGTTTTGTCATCGAACCGGGTAACAATAAAATTTCTGGGTTCACCTTTTTCATTTTCCATGGTGATGGTCATACCGATCTCGCGATACTCTTCAGGAACATTTTCGATGCGATCGGTAAACACAAGTGATTCGTCTCTCTCACCATATAACAGTTTAGTGTCAATCGGTATTTCGATGATATCACCCACTTTTTTGCCATCCAGTTCTTTTGTCACCTGTTCAGACATAACATCATTGACACCATGAACATATCCCAGAGGATAATCAACAGTAACCAGTACATCACCGGTTTTTTTATCGATGACCTTATAATTTATTTCAACGAATTTTTCGTTTTGTATCGTGTCTGACATAACTAAAAAATACCTGTTATAGATAAAACTGCCTCAAAAGAGTGTAGCACCAAATATTTTCACTTTATCATCTTCGTAACCCAGAACCAGTCTTCCTAACCATTCACCTGGTTTTTTTTTGTTGGTTTGCTTAAACAGGACGGTTACATGTTCACCGCGCCGGATCATGCCAAGATATTCATATTCCGTAGACAAATTTTTAGTCAGCTCGCTTCTGGCGAATTGCTTACCCATCTCAATCTCATTGGCACCCATCAGCATCGCAGCAGAAAAGTTTCGGGTAAATGCACCGTAATTTTCTTCATTTGAGTACTTAACCAGATCCGCCCACATCGGCAGTGCCAGCTCTAGTATCTCATCATCTGTTTTTTCAATAATATTCATCTAAACATCTCCATTAAAAAACGATTTTGTTTTTTAATATCATCTACAGCGTGGTTAAACCACAGTCTAAATAGATAAAAAAAGGACCAACACTCAACATGCCGGTCCTTTTTCAACGCAAATATGTTACCTGGCCTGAATAATCAAGCCTTTATTTGCTTATCCCTCTTCATCACCTACCAGGTGGTAAAGAGGAGCTTTCTCCATAGTGTACTCACCTGTTTTGGGATCACGACGAGAAACTGTCAGTACATGCCAGTTTTCGTCGTCAAGTTTCATCGCATCACCACGGTAATAGTAACCAGGCCAACGTGTCTCCTTACGGAACAAAGTATGCTGGAATACACTCTCAGAAGTAAGGAAGCGATGCTTCAGTTCCCATGCACGTAGCAGCTCATGGATATCTTCAGCAGCAACTTTTTCCAGATCTTCCCCAAGAATCTTCATCTTCTTGAGACCGATTTGGAGAAGCTTATCGTTGGTCATGTAGTTTACACCAAAACCACCACAGTACTCGTCCATCAGCTTCTGCAGACGATCAAGGCCCTGCCTTGGGTTGATATAGTTTGGATTTACCGTACCTGCGACAATTTCGTTACGGCCTACAGTATAAGTTTCCAATGGCTTGTAGATTTCTTTTTTGCGGTCTTCAATCTGCTTGCTAGAAACCACAATGCCTTCACCCTTACCGTCATCAATATATTTACAGGCGGCTTTTGCAGACAAACGTCCTTCTGTGAAAGAACCTGAAGAGAATGCGTGTGGTGTACCACCAACAGCATCACCCGCGCCAAACAGACCTGCTACTGAGGTCATACGGTTGTAGCCCCAGAAGTATTCTGGTGGAGATACATCTTCCGGACCTGAGCACCATGCACCACAACCTGTTGCGTGTGAACCCATTACGTATGGTTCAGAAGTTGTTAATTCAGGGTTCTCGTATTTAGGGTCAACGTCAGTTGCAGCCCAAAGTACCGCCTGGCCAACGGTCATACCTAAGAAGTTGTGCCAGCCAATCTCTTCAAGATGAGGATCCTGGAATGCTTCCATGGTCACCATATGAATTGGACCGCGACCGGCATTCACCTCAGAGATAAATGCATGGTTACGTAAACAGGTCGGTATTGGTTTGTGCGACAAATGCTGACCTTCTGTATCCAGGTACGCTTTACCTACCATTTCCGTGAGTGCCGGGAACCATTTGGATTCGTACTCTTCACCGTTACAATTCTGGGTGTAGGTCTTGAGATGCAGGAAGTATGCACCTACAGGACCGTAACCATCCTTGAATCGAGCCAGCACGATACGGTTTTCCATTTGAGTCATTTTCGCGCCTGCTTCGATCATGAGACCATACGCAGATCCAGATGACCATGGTGCGTACCAGACACGACCCGCACCTTCACCCACTGAACGTGGCTTAAAGATGTTAGACGCACCACCCGCACCAACGATTACAGTTTTGGCTTTAAATACATGGTAATTACCGGTACGAACGTTAAAGCCGACTGCACCCGCGACGCGGTTCTCCTGGGCTTCATCCATCAGCAGATGGGTTACGCAAATACGGTTGAATACCTTGTCTGCAGATTTTTTCGCTGCTTCTGCAACAATCGGCTTGTATGATTCACCGTGAATCATGATCTGCCAGCGACCTTCACGCATGTATGAACCCGTCTCAGGGTTTCTCATCAGCGGCAGGCCCCATTCTTCAAACTGGTGAACAGCAGAGTCAACGTGACGCGCCATATCAAAGGCCAGGTCCTCACGAACCATACCCATCAGATCCATACGTGCATAGCGCACGTGATCTTCTGGATTGTTCTCACCCCAGCGTGTACCCATGTAACAGTTAATAGCATAAAGACCCTGGGCTACAGCACCAGAACGATCAATGTTTGCTTTTTCTGCAATGACAATTTTTTTGTCCTTACCCCAATATCTTGCTTCAAATGCAGCACCAGTACCACCGAGGCCCGCACCTGCAACCAGAACGTCGATATCGTCTTCAATAATAGTTTTGTAGGCCATTAGTAGTAAACCCCTTCTTTAAGTTTCAAGCCATTAGATTCCAGTGTATGCAAACCACCGTCATCCAGGCGGACATACTTAGGCTCATTAAACAATAGCTCACTGTTACGCATTTCGTCACTTGGTGCAGCTACATCAGCTAGCTGTGGAATCTCCTGACCCCAGGGCTTTGTAGTAATAGGCGCCAGCAGATCCATGTCTTTTTTACCGTTGCGGAACTTGATGCGCCAGGCAATGACACCTTTTTCCTCGTCACGATGCACACGTACCGAGTGGCCAAGTGGAGCGAAGTCTGCATAACCACGCACGTCAATAGCGTGGTGAGGGCAGGCTTTTACACAGGAGTAACATTCCCAGCACATGTTAGGTTCAATGTTGTAAGCACGACGAAGACTTTTATCAATGTGCATGATGTCAGATGGGCAGATATCAACACACTGTCCACAACCATCACAACGAGTCATATATACAAAAGTTGGCATAATATATTCTCTCTTTTTTAAGTAATAGTTAAATTAATGTTAGTAGTGGTTTGGTGACTCACGCTTGATACCAAGCCCCATGTTGGGTGGGTTTTTACCCATATATTCTGGGATATCCGGAAACCTTTTATGTACGTCAGGATCCGACAGATCGTAGTCGTAAGGCAGGTTCTCATTCGAACCGTCCGCCCTGGTAACACGTTTCTGATAAGCCGCAGCAGGCTTGAAGAACATGTGGGCAAATTTAGAGAAGTATACGCCGACAAATAGTACAGTGCTGGACAGGATAAACAGAACAAATGCTAATGTACTCAACCCAGAGACGCCTGCGGACTGCAGTACTGACCAGATAAGAGCAAATGTGCATGTCATTAGAAGTGAAACAACGAACAGGTCAGCACGATCTAATTTATACCATTTCTTGGCTTCTGAGTTGACGTCGACACGGATGGAGAACCAGAACCAGTAACCGCCAAAACACAGCATTAGCGCACCAACATGCCACAATAGAGGAATAATTCCTGGTGTAGGGGTAGCTGGTGTTGGATAGGCAAAGATCATAATCGCTGTAGTAGCAACGAATAAGATAAATCCGTACATGGTGAAAATATGAGAAATCCTACGCTTGGGGTTGGCGAATTCGGCAGAGGTCAGGACTTCGTTAGTAAGTGTTTGAATTGCAAGTGATGCTTTTTCTCCACCGCTAACAGTGCGCTTTGCGGCTTTTTCAGCTTTTTTTGCATTCTCGAAAAAGTATTGAGCACTCTTCTTGTGAAGCATGTCTAATACCGTTCCGCCAATAACAAAAAGAACCATGACAACGATGTATGCTTGCATTACAGCTGCGGGAATGTACGCCGACATTTCAGCGAAAGGATTGATTGTAAACATTACTTCAGTACTCCTCAGTAAATATTTGGATGTTTAAAGCGGGAGCAAATTTTATAGGATTAAACTTTTTATTACTATTCAATTCGCCTGTATTTCTATTCATTGTACTTATAGTAAGGCAAAAATTATTAAATGATTAAATGATTAAATAATTATACAATTGTTATAC
>JARFQI010000175.1 GCA_029287855.1 Arenicellales bacterium
GTGGCCTGCCATGCAGAACTCTCAAGCCCGGCGAAATAGACCCAGCTTGCAACAAGCATAATGACCTGGGGCATGGATACTGTAACTGAAGTGACTTCAAGGTTTTCTGTTTTCAACACCTCGGGAATCACAGTGCCGAAAATCATCGTTACAGGAAAGGCGATGATGAAGGCATCAATTAAATACGCAATGACCCGCTTCCAGAAACCAGCGTAACTTTTCTTATTCTCACTCATGGCTGCAAGAGCAGATATATTATGCTGTTCGCTACTTATTGCAGGATTTTATGGCTTTGTTATGGGCCCTTCCGATGGAATTGGTCTTACTGAGTATTTTGGTTGAGGTCGAGCCGCGCTTAGTCGCTTCATCTTTCACTGCAGCATCCCAGGCATCTCCCCTATTCATACCTTCAGCCTGGTTTGAAATGTATACAGCCCCGATTGCTTCATAGAGAGTGTAGTCGTCAGCACCTACATCCTCTTTCAACTGGCTGGACGCACAGGCACAAATCTTGTCTGACTTGCTGCACATATCGACTACTGAATCAGCAATGGCGCTATTGGTGAATATAAGTGATATGACCAAAAGAATTCTTTCTTTCATTGTTTTTCTCCTTATTGTTTGATCATGTTGTTTCTGACTGTATTTGTAAAGTATTGCCGGCAATTATTTTATATATCGAAGTATGCTTTGACAGAAAATGCACAGTGAATCAATATCAAAGCAACAACACAAAGTCCGCTGCATTGCGGAAATATAAATATTATATTAAATACAGTTACATATAGGAGGTATTACAGAAAATTAATTAACCTCCTGCCCAGATATACTGACAAAATGGATTGTTTTAATATTAGCCATTTCTGATATACTGATGAATTATTGGTCTAAAAACACAGAAATGGATACTGAAAATTAATTGTGGACTCTAGTTGAGTCGAATCTGGTTGAATTAACCCTGGCTGAATCGAATATGAATACTATAAACAGGAAATCATTAGTAATAGCACTTGGTTTTGTGCTTTCTGCTTCTGCGCAGGCAGAAACTCCCGTCAACCAGGCTGATGCTGCAGCAGACAAAGCTGCAATCCCGGCACCTTATACTCCCGCTATGCCCTACAACTATGCTTACCCTGGCCCTGTATACAACAGGCCCTACTACCCTCAAAGCAGGCAGGCATTTAATAATCGTCACGCACAGCGGTTCAATGGCCGAAACGACTGGTACGGCAACAACCGTATGGAACATATGAATCGTGCTGTCAGTGATATGATTTCAGATATGTTCGGCGATACTGCCGGTGATTTTGAATTCGACATGAAAATCAAATTCAAGGCCAAAGGGAAAGGTAATGGTAAGGCCAGTGGACGTGGCCGTGGCTATTCAGATAGCAGAATGCAACAGCGCTACAATGGCAACTATCGCGGAAACTACCAGGGAACAGGTAATTATTATGGTGGTGGAAATGCCTATCAGTACCAGGGCTACCGGGGTTACGGCTATCCTGCTTATGCACCGGCAACTCCGGCGAACCCAGCGCCAACAATGAATACCGCTTTCCCTCCTCAGTCTGCTTCTGAGTCACAAGTAGAAAGCAATAATATAAAAGCCAAATAATACAGGATATTCCTTTATATCTTTAGCTTTCAGTCCAGGCCTGATAAACCACTTGAGTCTCTAAGCAGTTCCTGTCTTACGTGACGTTGATATCAGGCTAAGCAGGGTCATAGCTGCCATCACCATAATGATGACCGGTCCTGCGGGCAGATCTAATAATGCAGCCGCGACCAGGCCGCCCAGGTAGGCAGCAATGCCGATACTATAGGCTGCCAGCAGCTGGTTCTTCTCAAAATGGATTGTTGCCAGGGCAGGCAGGATCAGGCTGGCAAATACCAGGTAGACACCGACCAGCTGTACCGATGCTGTTATGGTTACTGCGAAGACCAGGTAAAAAGTTAAGCGGTTTTCTTGTGCAACAATGAAATGTCGCAGCAGAAGCACAGCAGCATACAATACAGCAACCGGGATCAGCGTCATGTAATCCACCCACAGTATCTGCCCGATCAGAATCTCCTTCAGATGGTCACCGCCCTGCGGGTGATTTGCCAACAGCAGCAAACTGGCGCTGGACGCAATGACAAAGGTCGCACCGATGACGGCTTCCTGGACATCCGGCCATTTCTTCTCAGCCCAATAGAGCAATAATGCTCCCGTGAGCGCTGCAGATACCGCCGCTAGTTGTACTTCCCAGCCTTCATGGATACCTGCAGTGAAGGCGATGATGACTCCCAGCCCGGCAATTTGTGCTATTGCCAGGTCTATAAAGATAATCCCGCGTGCCAGTACTTCGCGCCCCAACGGGACATGTGTTGAAAGTACCAACAGCCCAGCTAACAGCGCCGGTAATATTATGCCGAGTTCAGTGCTAGTCATTGTCACTACGCTGGGCATTTAGCAGGCGCTTCAGGATATCCTCATACCAGCTGAATAGATCCTTCGCCTCAGCAGTACCACCGACGGTAGAAGGCAGCATGACAACTGGAGCAGCGGTTTTACCGGAGAACCATTGGATGGCTTTTGACTCCTGGTACTGGGAATGTATAACGACCAGGTCTGGATATTCCTGAGTGCGGTTAAGCACTTCTGCCAGGTAGCGACTACTCGGCGGCACCCCCGGTTTAGGCTCGAGTGATGTAATTTCCTTCAGGCCCAGCCAGTCTTGCAGATATACCCAACTGCGATGGTAAACCACTACTGGCATACCCTTAAGGGAAGCGCCCTTCTGCTGCCAGTCATTAATTGCGGTGTTCCAGCGCAGGGAAAAATCCTCATAGCGGCGCTGATACTGTTCGCGGTTGGCGCTGTCGAGCACCTTCAGACGATCAGCCAGCACCCCTGCGACCCTGGCAATATTACGCGGATCAGTCTGGATATGCGGATTGCCTTCGGCATGGACGTCACCCATGCTGCGATCAACAGAAACCGGAATTTCTTTCATCATCACATGTTCAGATGCCATCAGGTAGCCCGCCTGACCGTCAAGGATTCGCGGATTATTACCTTTGCGCAATAGCACAGGCAACCAGCCGGCTTCGAGACCAGCACCTGTACATATCAGCAGGTCAGCCTTGCGAACCCGCGCGATCAGGCTGGGACGGGCCTGGATATAGTGCGGATCCTGCATCGCCTGGGTGGCCGAGGTGACATCGACATGCTCACCACCCAGTTCCTGGGCCAGTGCAGCCCAGTCCGGTTCACAGGCAAATATCTTGAGCGCTGCCTGCAACGGCAGCGGTATCAGCAAGGAGAACACCAGCAACACATATCTGTATTTCATCATCACTTCCTCCTAGTATCGGTGTGCGCCATGTGCGCCCAGGCTGAGGATATACTGCAGTGTCCAGTAGTCGTACGCCTCCGGACTGGACTCGTCGTGGCCGTACTGCAGGCGCAGTCGGCTGAACTCGGAATTCGACCAGTCGGCCATCAAGCTATAACGTGATGGATCATGTCCCTCGCTGTCAAAACCGGATTCCTCGATCAGTTCAGAGTTCGAACCACTCACCGCGCTGGTCAACGCGTCATAACGCAGTCCGACGCGCCATTGCGGCATGAACTGGTACACTGCCTGGGCATACCATCCCGACTGTGATCCGTCGTAGCTGCCTGTCTCAGCCTCCCCTTCATGTTCGGCGCTCAGCATACCGTCATAATCACGATTGAAATACTCGAACTGCAGCACCAGGTTGCGCTGCTTGCTGTTTCCCTGCGGCGCCCATTTATAGACCAGGTCGAAGCCCCAGGTGGCCGTGTCACCGGAGTATATCGGCGATATATGTTGTTCCTCGCCCTCATGTTCATCTTCATGCCCGTGACCATGGCCGGATTCGGTAGAATAATCGACCTTCGCATCGATCAACGACAGGCCAGCCTGCCAACTGTGGCTGATGCCGATATCGCCGCCAAGCTTGGCAAACAGGGTGTAGGTCGGAATGGTTGAATCGCCGCTGTATTCGATCGGATAGCGCCCACCGCTTAACAGTTCAGAACCGAGCTCGAAAGAGAGGTCGGTCGGTGCCAGCCAGCTCAACTGCACCCCGTCACCGAGCAGGTGGTTGCCGAACATGCCACGATAGACCAGCGGTGCATCGGTAAAGTCCCACTGGTGCGGGTGCTGCTTGTTGAGATAGCCGATATCAGAATAAAAGCGTCCGCCACGGATCTTCAGCCCGTAGGGCATGGCGAGGGTTTCGAAAAATGCCTCCTCGAGCTCTACTTCAGTCTCGCCGTCATGAGAATCCACTGCGGCAGTGAAGCGGCCGAAGAACTTGTCGTCCACATTGGCGCTGATCACCAGTTCACTGTGACCGAGTGCGAAGCCCTGCTCACCGGGCCCTGCCTCTCCAGCAAGCTGAAAACCAGATAACGAATATTCTTCAGGGTCTTCACTGAAGTCGCTGTAGCGGCCATCCAGAATCAGGCTGATAGCAGGATTAAAGGAGTTCGATTTTGATGCTTTAACAGGTGCCCCTGCTGCATTATCATCTGCCGGGGAATATTCAGCTACGACAGGCACCATCTGCTGCTTTGCTTTCTCCTCATTTTCCTTGCTCTCATTTTTTTTCTGCTGACTCGCTATCTCCGTCGCCTGCAGACGTTTTTCCAGTTCATCAATCTTGCTGTTATATTCCAGCTTGAGCTGTTCAAGCTGCTGACGCAGCTGTTCAATTTCCGGATCTTCTGCTGACGCTGAATTGCTTAGAAAACATAGCATCAAGGCAAGTACGGGAACAATTTTGGGATTCATCACCAATTACCCTCTTTCAATCAATAGACTCAATAAATCAAGACCAGCCCTCGATACAGGACCGGCATTACACAATCAGAGATTCAAAAGGCAGGAGGTGCCCGGCTGGAGTATGGTGAAAGAGTTAATTGATATACAAGCTGCGGTCCGGGTACAACAACATGCATATACAAATGATGTTCTTGATGCAGATCCGCACACGTATTGTCGAGACCGTTGTTATTCTCAACAGAAAGAAATGCTGAACAACTCGGATCCTCGGTGTGGAAATGGTGCTGTGAAGCATGGGCAAGAGTAAAAAGTGACGCGAGTATCAATACCAGGCTGAACAGCATGGCCTGTCGTGTATTGGATCTAGGATTTTTTCGCGCTCGCAACATGGCCGCTAATACTATCGATGATATGTGCTGAAATCAATTATGCAGCAGTTTTAGTATGTTAATTACAAATAACGTGGTCTGATGATCAATGTAACATTGCCGGTTAAGCCTGGCAGATCAGACCAGCTGTCGCAATCAAACTCAATCTGAATAACGTTACATGTTGACATGGCACCAACATGCTCATCTGCCAAATTATTGGCAAGATCTTCCATGCCGGGGTTATGCCCGACTAATGCAATGCATGAATCCGTATCTGACTGTTCAGTGATACAGGAAAGCAAATGATGCGCGCTTGCACCATACATGTCAGGACGATACTCAATCACATCCCTGTCAATCGTTACTCCCTGGCTCAACAACGCAAGTGTCTGCCTGGCGCGCCTGGCATCACTGCACAGCACTCTATCGAAAGAAATGCCTGCCTGTTCTATTGCAGTTCCAACTTTCGGGGCATCACGGATTCCACGTTTATTCAGAGGGCGGTCGAAATCGGTCAGAGACGGATTGTTCCAGGATGATTTTGCATGTCGGATAAGTATCAGGGTTTTCATTTTATTTCTATTGTTTATTGACACTTAGCGGTTGGCCAGTGCGCGAACCTGTTCGTAACGAAAGCAGTCAGTTGTATGGTCATTGACCATACCAATTGCCTGCATATAAGCATAACAGATTGTCGTACCGACGAAACGAAAACCGCGTTTTTTCAGGGCCTTGCTCATGACATCAGATTCAACACTATTGGCCTGAATATCAGAATGTGATCTACAGCCATTGTCGATCACCTTACCATCAGTAAATTGCCATATATATTGATCAAAACTGCCGTATTCAGCCTGCACTTCAAGAAACAAGCTGGCATTGCTGACCGCCGATGAAACCTTGAGCCGATTTCGAACTATGCCGGCATCAGTCAGTAGTTTTGCAATTTTTTTTTCTGAATACTCAGCCACCAGCATCGGATCAAACTGATCAAAAACCTTGCGGTAATGCTCTCTTTTTTTCAGGATAGTGATCCAGCTAAGGCCGGCCTGGGCTCCTTCGAGAATAAGGAATTCAAACAGGCGCTGATCATCATGCAGTGGCACACCCCATTCGCTGTCGTGATAAGCGATCTCAATGTCAGACCCCGTACACCATGCACATCTTGGTTTTTCTGTTGTCATCGACTCCTCTTCTTCTGCAGGCTTTGTGAAATGAATTCAGACTACCAGGCACTTGAAGTTAACGTAGATCAATACATAATAATAATCGTTGATATGCCTGTGATAATATCCGTCAATGAATAAACTATCCATCATCAAGTTATCGAGTGTTTGTTTCCTAATCCTCGCGTCGTGCAGCCAGGACACAGACAGTCCGCAAGAACAGATTCAAAAAACAATTTCTGCAATGGAAACAGCGGTCGAACAGCGTTCGCTCGATAGCGTAAAAGAACTCGTATCCAGTGATTATAAAGATCAGTGGAATGGTAACAGGCGTGCAGCCCTACGCTCACTGATGTTCTATTTCCAGGGCCATCAAAGCATCCACCTGCTGACACGTACCAGTGATATCGAGCTCGCTGATGACGGCAAAAGCGCAAGCGCCATCGTCTATGTAGGCATGGCTGGCAAGCCAGTAGAAAAATCAGAATACCTGATTGATATGAATGCCGACTTATATCGGTTCGATGTCGATCTGATTACCGATGGGGATGAATGGCGGGTAATCAGTGCACGCTGGCAGCCAGCCAGACCTGAGAATTTTGATTTTTGAAATGTAAATGCGATTTACGATTTATGATTTATTTTTACGTGATTGCTGTCCCAGGAACATTTATTCGTCATTCCGGACTTGATCCGGCATCCAGGAAACCACAGAAATGTATAGATTCCGGATCAAGTCCGGAATGACGGATTCTATGATAGCTTTTCATGTCTCTAAAGACTTGATTATCCGTAGAACAAGCTAAAGCACCACACTACATTCAGTCTTTAATTTATTTATGGGGCAGCAGTGGTTTTACGTAAAACCAAAACGTAATACCTAAATCATTCTTTCTATAACTGCCGCTGCCGCAGCGCCTCATAACAGCAGACACCGCTGGCAACAGAGACATTGAGACTGCTTACCGACCCCTGCATAGGGATAGAGATCAGTTCATCACAATGTTCTGATACCAGTCGACGTATGCCCTTGCCTTCAGTACCAAGCACGAGGGCGAAGGGAACAGTAAAATCCACCTGGTAGAGATTTTTTTCCGCTTTATCACTGGTGCCTACTATCCACAGACCGCATTCCTGCTGAAGCTGCTGTAAGGTGCGGGAAAGATTGGTCACTGTGTATATCGGTGTCTTTTCCATCGCGCCGCTGGCGGTCTTATGGACGACCGATGTCACCGGTGCAGAGCGATCCTTCGGGATCACCACACCATCTCCACCTGCACCATTCAAAGTACGGATGCAGGCACCAAGATTATGCGGATCCTGAACCCCATCCAGCACCAGTAGCATGGCCGGTCTTTTCAATGCCTTGATATCCCATATCAGTTCCGCTTCTGCACGAACTGGCAACGCTTCACAGCGAGCTACAATACCCTGGTGGATTTGATTATCCGCCAGGCTGTCCAGCTTTTCGCGAGAGACTTCTTTCAATGGCAGCTTATTTGCAGAAACTGCCTCAAGCAATGGCTCAAGCCGGTTATTCCTTCTATTCTCATTGATGTAGACCTGGCGAACGCGTGAAGGGTTTTGTGTCAGCACAGCTAACACAGCATGGATACCAGTAAGGATTTCCTCAGCCATCAGGAATTCATAGTCTTGTTCGCTGCTTTAGATTTTTTTACACTCTTTTTCCTGTTCCTGTTGCGAGAAGTTGTCTTACCGCGTTTAGCTGTTCCATGCTTATTTGTGCCCTTTTTCGGCTTCTTGCTCATGAATTTATCTCGACCGCTGAGTGGCTTTTTCTCTGATTCAGTCTTAGCTTCAGGTTTGTCAGCCAGTTCAAGGTCGATCCTTCCTTCATCAACATCGACACGCACAACCACAACATTCATTTTGTCACCCAGGCGATAACTGCGGTTAGTTCTTTCACCGATCAGCCTGCCTTTGGCGGCATCAAATTGAAAATAGTCGTTACCCAGGGCGGTAATATGAATCAGGCCATCGATATAGATATCATCCAGCTGCACAAACAGCCCGAAACCTGTTACACCGCTGACTGCACCGCTGAACGCTTCACCAACACGGTCAACCATGTACTCTGCTTTCAACCAGCGCATGACATCCCGGGTAGCATCATCGGCACGGCGCTCGGTCATTGAGCAATGTTCACCCAGTTCCACCAGTTCCAGTTCACTATAAGGCGAAGGCTTTTTCAGCAATATTGCCTTCAGAGTTCGATGCACCTGCAGATCAGGATAGCGGCGTATGGGTGAGGTAAAGTGGGCATAATGGCTAAAACCAAGTGCAAAATGCCCATCGCAGGACGGTTCATAGCGGGCCTGGCTCAGCGATCGCAATATCATCGGCTTGATAACCTCGGCATCATCCCGTTGTGCCATGTCAGCCAGCAGGCGTGAATAATCATTAACGTCCGGCTCATCGCCACCCCCAAGAGTTAATCCAATCTCAAATAGAAACTTGCGCAGATTATCCCGTTTCTCTTCGGTCGGCCCATCATGCACGCGATAAAGGCCATGATAGTTTGCATCAGATATTGTTCTTGCCGCGCAGACATTTGCTGCCAGCATGAATTCCTCGATGAGCCTGTGTGCCTCGTTTCGTACCAGTGGCACAATTGCTTCTATTTTTCTCTCTTCATTAAAGATTATTCGCGTTTCAGGCATATCCAGATCCATCATGCCCTGCCTGCTGCGCCAGTGATTACGAAGCTTATACAGGTCATAAAGATCCTGTAGTGGTTCAAACACTGGTGCATATTGATGAATCAATTCAGGGTCACCATCAACCAGGATTGCGGCAACCTTGTCATAGGTCAAGCGCGCATGCGATCGCATCACGGCATTGTCAAATCGCCACGCTGTTATTTCACCGTCCTGATCAATATCCATGATGCAGACCATGCAAAGTCGATCGACATCCGGATTGAGAGAACAAAGGCCATTGGAAAGCGCTTCCGGCAACATGGGGATTACCTGTTCCGGGAAGTACACAGAGTTGCCGCGCTTGACGGCCTCCTGGTCTAGCACCTGTCCTTTTTTAACATAGGATGCAACATCGGCAATGGCAACGGTCAGTTCCCAGCCTGTTTTTGTTTTGCGGCTGAGAACAGCATCATCAAAATCACGCGCGTCTTCACCGTCTATGGTGACCAGTGGCAGCTCACGCAGATCAAGACGCCCCTGTACCTGATCCTGCTGTACTTCGGTGGGTAATTTTTCTACTCTCTTGTTTACTTCATCTGGCCAGATGTAGGGCAATTCATATTTTCTCGTGGCAATCTCGATTTCCATTCCAGGTGCCATGTGCTCGCCCAGCACTTCACTGATATGGCCTACTGGCTGACTATGTTTGTCAGGCTGTCTGTCAATTGCTGCGACCACGATCTGGCCCTGCTGGGCTTCTGCTGCCTGCCCCTGCGGAATCAGGATATCCTGGCCAATTCTGCGGTCATCCGGAATCACATAACCGATACCGCTGTCGAGGTGGTAGTGCCCGAGAACTGTTTGATTATTACGCTGCAGCACCTCGACGATGCTGCCTTCCAGCTTACCGCGACGATCTCCTTCAACGGCACGCACCATGACCTTATCGCCATGTAAGACCTGGCGCATTTCCCTGGCACTGAGGAAAATATCATCGCCACCGGCCTCTGGTATAACAAAGCCAAAGCCATCAGGATGGCCCTGTATCAGTCCACAAACCATTCCCATCTGCCTGGCCAGTCCGAACAAATTTTTTCGGTTTCTTAACAACTGGCCATCTCGCACCATGGCTTTCAGGCGACGTCGAATAGCAATCTTGCCATCCTCATCATCGACACCCAGGGCGGTAAGAATTTTTCCTAGTGATTTCGGTTGACCCGCTTCTTCCAGCACGGCCATTATGGCCTCGCGGCTGGGTACCGGGTTGTCGTACTTCTCCGCTTCGCGCGCGGCAAAGGGATCAACTGTATATTTTTTTGATTTCGTCATTGACATAAACTCATTGAATCGTCAGAATCCACGCCCTTAATGGATAGCATCCATGCCGAGGTGGCGGAATTGGTAGACGCGCTAGCTTCAGGTGCTAGTGGGGGTAACCCCGTGGAGGTTCAAGTCCTCTCCTCGGTACCATCTATTTTCATGCGGC
>JARFQI010000179.1 GCA_029287855.1 Arenicellales bacterium
GCTAGCTTGATTTGAGAAAAATCGCCCATGAAAGTTATTAAAAGCAAAATAGAGACACTGTTGTCAGAGACAAACTACTCGCATGACTTACTCCTGCAGTACCTCTGCACTGCACAATATCTTTATTCATACGTACCCGAAAGGATAGTCCGCCTTTTCGCTGATAAGTTAGATATACCTCCCGCAAAAATTCTCGGTGTAGTTGATTTCTATGCCTTCCTGCACAGGGAAGCACGCGGTGATTTCGATATCATGTTCAGCGACAGTATTACTGACCGGATGCTCGGCAACCAGGCACTGATTGACAAACTGTGCATGAAGCTCGGTGTCGAGCTTGGTAAACCCAGAAACGATGAGCGTGTCACCATTGATGTAACGTCATGCACAGGGATTTGCGACCAGGGCCCTGCTCTGCTGGTCAATGGTATGGTGGTGTCGAACTTAGACGATACACGAATCGACCTGATAGGTGATCTTGTCGAATCCTCTACGCCGATTTGTGACTGGCCAGAAGCTTTCTTCGTTGTTGAAGATAACATCCAGCGGTCTGATATGCTGCTGTCTGATGACATCGCCCATGGCGCAGCTATTCAATCTCTTATCAATGACGGCAGCAGCACTTTTCTGGAAACACTTGAGCAGTCTGGCCTGCGCGGGCGCGGTGGTGCCGGTTTCAGTACCGCGACAAAATGGCGTTTATGCCGCAATGCACAGGCCGATGAACGTTACGTTGTATGCAACGCAGATGAAGGTGAGCCTGGCACTTTCAAGGACCGCGTGCTGTTAAACAGCTATGCTGATAATGTTTTTGAAGGCATGACACTCTGCGGCGGTGCCGTCGGTGCAGAAAAAGGCTATGTCTATCTTCGTGGTGAATACCGCTACTTGCTGGAAGACCTGGAAGAAACATTACAGAAAAGACGCGATGCCAACCTGCTCGGCAATAATATTCTTGGCGAAGAAGGCTTTAACTTCGATATCGATATACACCTCGGTGCCGGAGCTTATATCTGTGGTGAAGAATCTGCATTGCTTGAGTCCCTGTCCGGTAAACGCGGTATTCCACGCGACCGTCCTCCGTTTCCGGTCACCAGCGGATTTCGTCAGAAACCTACCATTGTCAATAACGTCGAGACTTTTCTAGCAGCTGCAAAGATTGCAGTGTTTGGTGCAAAATGGTTTAACAGTATTGGCAGCGAAAAATCCAGCGGCACCAAGCTACTGAGTATCAGCGGTGACTGCAGCCGCCCAGGTATCTACGAATACCCTTTTGGTGTATCCATCAGTCAGATTCTCGACGATTGCGGTGCCATTGATACGCAGGCGGTTCAGGTCGCCGGGGCTGCAGGTGAAACCATCCCGGCAGCGGAATTTGGTCGTAAAATCTCGTTTGAAGATCTATCGACAGCTGGATCTATTATGGTCTTCAATCAGCAGCGAGACCTGCTGGATATGGTGCAGAATTTTTCGCAGTTCTTCTGCCATGAAAGCTGTGGTTTCTGTACCCCATGCCGTGTTGGCGGAACATTGATGAGAAACCTGGTTGAGAAAGTCGCTGCTGGACATGCCACAAGTTATGACCTCGATGAAATGAAGAACATCGGCCTTGTAATGCAGAAAACCGCGCATTGCGGCCTGGGAGCGACAGCAGCCAATCCGGTACTCAATACTCTAAATAAATTTCCCGACATTTATACAACACGCCTTGCACACACCGGTTACGAACCCGCATTCAATCTCGATGCATCATTGGAAATTTCCAGGCAAATTACCGGTCGTGATGATGAAGGTGCACACATCAGGGACGAATAATGATCAGCGATAAAACATTCAGAATTGATGGAAAAAAAATACCTTTCCAGGATGGCGATACCATCATGGATGCTGCACTGAGAGCTGGTGAATACATTCCACATTTGTGTCATAACCCGGAGTTCAAACCCAATGGCAGCTGCCGTGTATGCGTGATTGAAACCAATGGCCGGCACGTATCCGCCTGCAACCAGCCTGCCATTGAGAACATGGAAGTTGACAACAGTTCTGATGCCATCATGAACCTGCGGCGCAGCCTCCTGCAAATGTTGTTCGTCGAAGGCAACCATGTCTGCCCTGCGTGCGAAAAAAGTGGCGCCTGCCAGTTACAGGCCGTCGCCTACTACACGCGCATGCTGAGCCCTCATTTCACACACTTTTTTCCATGCCGGGACGTCGATGCAACGCACCCTGAGATCGCCATTGATTTTAACCGCTGCATACTCTGTAAACTTTGTGTCAGGGCAAGCCGTGATGTCGACAAGAAGAATGTTTTCTTTATCAGCGGTCGTGGAATCAACAGTCGGCTGGTGATCAACTCCCCTAGTGGCAAGCTCGGAGACAGTGACGTAGCGGTCACTGACAAAGCAGTAGCGGTCTGCCCGGTAGGTGCCATACTGCCGAAGCATAAAGGCTATGAAAAACCTATCGGTGAGCGCATGTATGACAATAAGCCGATCAGTATCGTTGGAGATGTAGCCGCGGTATTTTCTTCGAAAATCTACAGCAAGGACGTCAGTACAAAATGAATGATGCCGTGCCAAGCGAAAAGCTAAAAGTTGCTACTGCCGCACTGTGTGGCTGTTTTGGCTGTCATATGTCCCTGCTGGATATTGATGAGCGTATACTGAAACTGGTTGAACTGGTCGAGTTTGACCGCACGCCGATAACCGATATCAAGGAAGTTGGTCCATGTGATGTTGGACTTATCGAAGGCGCAGTGGCCAACAATGAAAATGTAGAGGTGCTGCGGGAGTTTCGCAGGAACTGCAAGATCCTGGTTGCCGTCGGCGCCTGTGCGGTTAACGGCGGCGTTCCTTCGATGCGCAACCATTTTAGTCTTGTGGAATGCCTGGAAGAGGTTTATCTTGATGGTGTTGGCCTGGACAATGCACTGATTCCGGATGACCCGGAAATTCCGATGCTGCTCGACAAGGTCCACCCGCTACATGAAGTGGTGAAGATTGATTACTTCCTGCCCGGCTGCCCGCCATCGGCAGATACCATCTGGACTTTCCTGACCGAATTGATAGAGGGCAAGCCGATCAGCTTCCCCTATTCATTGATTCATTATGACTAGGCCAGATAAACAGAAACGATGGTCCGAAAACTAAGTCGAATAGATATTGCAAACTGAGAAAACCAGATGTCGTCAGAACTTGAAACAGCAAATACTCCGCAAGGACTGAAACGTACAGTCATTGAACCACTGACCCGGGTTGAAGGTCATGGCAAGGTCACCCTGCTGCAGGATAAAAACAATACTGTAAAGCAGGCACGACTGCACATCGCGGAGTTTCGCGGCTTTGAAAAATTTATCCAGGGCAGGCCCTACTGGGAACTGCCCGTACTGGTTCAGCGCCTGTGCGGTATTTGCCCGGTAAGTCACCACCTTGCAGCTGCCAAGGCGACTGACATGATTGTCGGCGCCACCGAACTGACACCCACCGCAGAAAAGATCCGCCGCCTGATGCACTTCGGCCAGACCCTGCAATCTCACGCCCTGCATTTCTTTCACCTTTGCTCACCGGATTTATTGTTCGGTTTTGATGATGAGGTTCGCCATCGCAACATTGTCGGTGTGATTGAGGATTACCCGGAAATTGCTACACAGGGCGTTATGCTGCGCAAGTACGGGCAGGAAGTCATCCGCGTCACTGCCGGTAAACGAATCCATGGCACCGGTGCTATCCCCGGCGGCGTCAACAAATCACTGAACAAAAAAGAAATCGACTACCTGAAAGGCGATATCGAGCAGATCCTGGTATGGGCGCAGGGAGCTGTCGATCTGATAAAACGCATCTTTTTCGAGCAGTACGATTACCACATGTCATTTGCCGCCATCGATAGCAATATGCTGAGCCTGATTCGCGGTGACGGTGCATTTGATATCTACCACGGCGGCCTGCGTGCCAAAGATAGCAAGGGCAATACTATTTTCGATCACATCGACTACAGACTCTATAGCGACTACATCAAAGAGGGTGTGAAAAACTGGAGTTACATGAAGTTTCCCTTCATCACGTCCGTTGGCGCGGATGACGGCTGGTATCGTGTCGGGCCACTGGCACGTGTCAACAACTGTGACTATTTCACTACCCCGCTGGCTGAAAAAGAACGCGTTGAGTTTGCTGTGATTGGCGATGGGCTGCCGGTACAGTCCACGCTGGCCTTTCACTGGGCACGCCTGATAGAACTGCTGCACTGTGCCGAATCTATTGCAGAACTGCTGGACGACAGCGACATCTCCGGTAAGGACCTGTTAATCAAGGGTGAGCTACAAAGCAGCGGCACCGGTGTCATCGAGGCCCCTCGCGGCACCCTGTTCCACCAGTACGATATCAATGAAGATGGAATAATCGAGAAAGCCAATCTGATCGTTTCCACCACCAACAACAACCAGGCAATGAATGAGTCTATCCGCTCAGTCGCCAACAACTACCTGAATGGCAACCAGTTGACTGAAGCCTTGCTAAACCAGGTTGAAGTGGCCGTCCGTGCCTACGACCCATGCCTGTCATGTGCCACCCATGCAATGGGAAAGATGCCTCTACAGATCAACCTGGTTAACGAACAGGATGAACTGGTGGATCGCCTGGAAAAGAGCGCAACAGGTCAAATCAGCAGAACGCGCTGATATCTGCACATCGCTGTCGGATCGTGAATAAACAAAGAGAACATGCCCCTGTTCTCATTTTCACTTATGGCAACCCATCCCGCGGTGACGATGCACTGGGCCCGGCGATGTATGACCTGCTTGAAAGCTACAAGGAAGAAAGCAGCAGCCTGGATAAGATAGATTTGTTAACTGACTTCCAGTTGCAGATCGAGCACGCTGTCGATCTCGAACACCGTCAGGGCATACTGTTCATTGATGCCAGCGTATCCTGTTCGTCGCCTTTTACTTTCCAGAAACTGCAGGCAGAAGAGGATGACAGCTACACGACCCATGCCATGAGTCCTTCATCAGTTTTATCTGTTTACCGCAAAATCAACCAGCATGAACCACCGCCCGCCTACATGCTCAGCATCCGCGGCTATGAGTTTGGTCTCGGCAAAGACATCACAGTACAGGCACAGCAGAACCTGCAGCAGGCTTTCGAGTTGATCAAAAAGATGGTTCAGACAGATGTGGCAGACTGGGGAAAGCAATAAATAGATTTAGGTTCTAAATGTTACATTTTACGGAAAAACCTAAAGACTATGGCCTCTGCAGACATCGACAGGAATGTATAAAATGGATAATCGTTATTAGCAAAATTATCGGAACTGGGATTTAATAACAGGCAATTAGTTACAGTCCTTCAGCTAACCCGTTACTGACAGTAACGGACTGGCGACCACTGATGATACTGGAGAAGATGATGCCAACAGTCCTCGCATTTGATGTATACGGAACCTTGATCGACACACACGGCGTCGTGATTAAGTTGCAGGAATATATCGGCAGCAAGGCTGAAGAGTTCTCTCGTTTGTGGCGAGAGAAGCAACTGGAATATTCGTTCCGGCGCGGCTTGATGCGCAGCTACGAAAATTTCGGCGTCTGTACGAGCCAGGCACTGGATTACACCAACGCCTATCTCGACACGGGGCTTAGCACAGAGCATAAAGCGACACTGCTGGCCGAGTATCGCGGCCTGCCGGCGTTCGACGATGTAAAAGAGTCGTTAGTGAGATTAAAAGCTGACGGACACTCGCTGTACGCTTTTTCCAATGGAACAGCCGACGCCGTTGAAACATTGCTTGCCACCGCGGGCATCCGTGACCTGTTCGACGGTGTCGTCAGCACGGATGATCGACAGACATTCAAACCGAACCCCGATGTTTATGAGTACTTACTGAAAGCGACTTCAACATCGGCCGCTAATGCCTGGCTGATATCCAGCAATCCATTTGATGTGATTGGTGCGGTCTCGTATGGTCTTCGAAGTGCATGGGTGCAGAGAACGAAGAATTCTATATTCGATCCCTGGGGCATTGAACCGACACACATAATCACTAGTCTTCGTGAACTTGCCAGCCATATTGCTGATAGCCGTGCTGCACCCGAAACGGCTTAAGCTGCCTCCGCGAAGAGCGAGGAAAGGGTAACGAATTCGTTGGCGCTATCAACTATTCCTTGAAACTGGATAATTACCCTGCTTCTTACAAATAATGGTTTTCTTTAAAATTTGCCCATTATCCGTTCACGTAAGTCGTAACACGTAACATCCAAATCGTTATCCAGCGCTTATCTGCATAAGCAAAGCTACGGCTTTTTAATCAAGTTTTCAAACAACTCCATCGGTAACGGAAAGACGATGGTGTTGGTTTTCTCACCGGCTATTTCGGTTAATGTCTGCAGGTACCTCAGCTGCAGCGCCTGGCTTTGCTGGGCCAGGATTTGGGCGGCTTCCAGCAGTTTTTCTGCCGCCTGCATTTCACCTTCGGCATGAATCACCTTCGCGCGTCGGGTACGTTCGGCCTCAGCCTGTTTGGCAATAGCGCGAATCATGCTCTCGTCGAGGTCGATGTGCTTGATTTCGACATTGCTGACCTTGATGCCCCAGGCATCGGTCTGCTTGTCCAGTATGCTCTGAATATCGACGTTAAGCTTGTCGCGTTCGGCGAGCATTTCATCAAGCTCATGCTGCCCCAGCACTGACCGCAGGGTTGTCTGTGCCAGCTGACTGGTGGCGACGTAGAAGTTCTCGACCTGGATAATCGCTTTCTCTGAATCAACGACGCGGAAGTAAACCACGGCATTGACCTTGACCGATACATTGTCACGTGAGATGACATCCTGGGTCGGCACGTCCATCACCACGGTACGCAGATCTACCCTTACCATCTGCTGCACCAGCGGGATAATGATGATGAAGCCCGGGCCCTTGACCTTCCAGAAGCGTCCCAGCATGAAGACTACACCGCGCTCGTATTCACGCAGGATACGAATCGCGCTGGCAAGAAAGGCAACTACCAGCACCGTCACAATAATTGGTGTATATGAAATCATAATTTTTCTCCTGTTGTACTTGCCTTGTTAGTTGCCTGTTTCTCTTCAACTACTGGCTCGACAGATAGCGTCAAGCCATCCAGCCCTGTAACGCGGACCTGTTGATCTTTCTGTACAGGGGCGCTGGTCTTTGCCTGCCAGGATTCACTGTGGACAAACACCATGCCATCGTTATCGAAATCATCCAGAGCCAGACCATTGGCACCAATCAGCTGTTCGGATCCGCTAACCACCGGGCGTCGCCGTGATTTGATGGCCAGACCAACCAGCATGACGAAGACCAATACGCTGCTAATGGCAAAGGTTAAGATTACCGACAGGTCGATGCCGTAACCGGGCACCTCGGTATCCATGAGAATCACTGATCCGATAATAAATGCCACGACCCCACCAATGCCAAGAATGCCAAAACTGGGCTGGTAGGCCTCGCCCACCATCAGTGCAATGCCTAACAAAATAAGGGCGACACCGGCGTAGTTGATCGGCAGCAGCTGCAATGCATACATTGCCAGCAGCAGGGAAATCGCCCCTACTGTTCCCGGCACAACAGCACCCGGGTTGGAGAACTCGAGGATCAGTCCGTAGATGCCGACCAGCATCAAGATGTAGGCAATATTGGGACTGGTGATGACACTGAGCAGACGGCTGCGCCAGTCAGGCTTGAGTTCACGCACCAGCAGGCCTTCGGTCTCGAGGACAATCTTTTTCTCGTCAACGATGACTTCACGACCATTGATCTTTGACAGCAGTTCCGCCATGTCTGCCGCAATGAGATCAATGACATTCAGCTCCAGCGCCTCTTTGGCATACAAACTGGAAGCATCACGTACTGCTTTTTCAGCCCATTCCTGGTTGCGTCCGCGCAGCTCTGCCAGGCCGCGAATATAGGCGGCAGCATCATTGATCGACTTGCGCTTTGAAGAATCCATGTTGTCCAGCGGATCAGCTGCATCGGTGTTATCTGCATCGGTACTGTCTTCTGCGGTATTACCTTCAGTGCTCTCACTGCCTTCTTTGTCCGGTTTGCTCTCTTTCGTCGGCTTCAGAGGATTTTTTTTATCAACAGGTGAGAAACCGCCACCAATAGCAACGGGTGTCGCTGCACCGAGGTTAGTCCCGGGTGCCATAGCGGCAATATGGCTGGCATAGAGGATATAGGTCCCGGCGCTAGCAGCGCGCGAACCGGTAGGAGCTACCCAGCTGACGACAGGAACCGGAGAGCTGGTGATATTCTTGATAATCCCGCGCATCGCAGTGTCCAGCCCACCCGGGGTGTCCATGCGAATCACGACCAGCTTAGCCTTATCACGCGCAGCCGTTTCGAGGGCGCGTTCAATGTAGTCGTCGGTGGCGGGTCCAATAGCTTCTTCGATAGACAACAGAAGCACATGGCCGCCAGCGTCCGTGGCTCGTGCTGTGTTCAGCAGAAGCCCTGTCACCATTAGCAACAACAGCACGATAGAGGTTTTCGCCTTTATAAACATAAACGCTCAGCTCCTTGTTGAGCGATGATTTTAGCACAAATGGCGTTTTTTTACGCCGGGAGGTGTGAAAACAGGTTATAGATTCAAGGGGAAAGAGGAAAGGGAAAGGAAAAACAGGACGAAGGACAAAGGACTAAAAAATAGAAGCTGGTTTTCTTTGGTCTTTCATCCTTAGTCTTTAGCCTGTTCCCTTTCCCCTTTTGTCTTGCTTTTTTACCTGACTTCCCCTAAGCCTCTGTGCTGCGCTTATGCAGCTTTGGTTTCCTGATCCTGGCATCTTTAAACATTCTTGGCAGCGACACCCATTTGCGTTCTCCGAGCACCAGCATGCAGGGTGTCAGCACCAGTGTCAGTATGGTTGCGAAAGTCAGACCGCCTGCAATGGCTGACGACAGTTGCGTCCACCACTGGGTTGACGGTGCACCATAGGCAACGTGGCGTTCAATCAGGTTTATGTTGAGTGACAACACCATCGGCATCAGTCCGAGTACAGTCGTGATAGCGGTGAGAAAAACCGGGCGCAGGCGCAAGGCGCCGGTCTCCAGCGCGGCCTCTACTGGTGACAGCCCATCATCGTGACGTATCCGGTTATAGGTGTCGATTAATACGATATTGTTGTTCACCACTATCCCTGCCAGGGCAATGATACCGAGACCAACCATCACAATGCCGAAAGGCTGGTTTGTCACCAGCAGACCAATCAGCACCCCTGCAGTCGAAAAGACGATAGCTGACAGCACAAGCATTGCCTGGTACAGACTATTGAACTGTGTTACCAGGATCACCGTCATCAGGAAGATGGCAATGCCAAAGGCCGACATCAGGAACACCGCTGCTTCGCGCTGCTCTTCATCTTCACCTTTGAAGGTCACCGAAATAAAAGGGTCAGGTTGTTCCTGCAGCAGGCGCTGCTTGAGACTTTTAACGAGATCATCCACCAGCATGCCTTCTTCAACATCGGACTTGATGATCACCACGCGTTGTCCATCAATACGCGTCACCGTGCCTGTTTTATGACCGGGTTCAACGGTCACAAAATTACCTATCGGTATCTGTCCGCGCAATGTTGAAATCGTCAGGTGATTGAGCCGCTCAAGGTTTCGTTCTGAAACCGGGAAGCGCACTCGGATGTCGACTTCATCATCGGTATCATCAGGCCGGTAATCTGTCACCTTTATACCGCCGGTAAGCATCTGCACAGACTGACCCAGCATGGTTACATCAACGCCATAGCGCGCCGCCTGCTCACGATCAATCTTCAAACGCCATTCGATACCAGGTTGCGGGAGACTATCTTCAACACCGACGAAACCCGCTGTCGAATTCATGATCTGTTTGATCTTTGCAGCCGCGGCCAGCATCTTTTCCTGATCACGTGAGGCGACCTGCAACTGAATCGGCTTGCCCTGTGACGGCCCATCCTCAGCCTTGGTAAATTCGATCATGACGCCAGCAATGTCACTGGTACGCTGCCTCATTTCCTCGAGAATTTCATTTGCCGGTCGACGCTGTTCCCAGTCGATAAACTCAAGCATGATGACACCAACCACGTCTTCAGCCCGGTCGGTGCCCGACACACTGTTAAAGGAGCGGCTGCTGATAGACTTCAGTTCACGCATGTCCAGTATGCGACGTTCCACTTCACGCAGCAGACTATCTTTTTCATGAATAGAAAGATCGCCGCGTGCATGCAGCTGGACCTGCGCAAACTCAGGCTCCACGTCCGGGAAAAATTCCACTCCGCGGCCGAGTTTTCCATAGATCATATAAGTACCTATCAACGCTGCCAGTGCAACGATCAGCACCATGCCCGGGCGATGCAGCAGCCTTGCCAGCATATTTCGGTATGCACTGGCAATTTTCCCTTCTTCATGGGCAACTATTACCGGTTTCTTGTCACCGCCGAGACTGCCGCCAAGGACAGGGATGAAAATAAGCGCCATGGCAAGCGATGCAGTCAGACAGATAATCACCGTAATCGGCAGATATTTCATGAACTGGCCGACCATGCCGGGCCAGAACAGCAATGGCAGAAAGACAGCCAGTGTTGTCATCGTTGAGGCCGTGACGGGCCATGACATTCGCTTCGATGCTGCCTTGAATGATTCTCGCAGGCTCATGCCACCTGCACGGTTGCGCTCTGCCAGTTCAGAAATAACGATAGCACCATCAACCAGCATACCCACCACCAGGATGAGGCTGAACAACACTACCATATTAAGGGTATAACCCATGGACGATATGACCAGGATACCGGTCAGAAAAGCACCTGGAATCGCTATACCGACAAGCACAGCAGAACGCAGACCCAGTGCAGCAACAATAATGATCATGACGAGGATAATTGCCGTCAGTACATTATTGGTCAGGTCAGAAAGCATGGTCTTGATCTGCGCTGACTGATCCTGCATGTAAGCCACGCGGATAGTATCCGGCCAGCGCACACGCTCTTCCTCTACTATGGCCTGTACGGCCTCGATGGTTTCAATGATATTGGCGCCAATGCGCTTGGATATCTCGAGTGTCAGTGATGGCTGTCCGCCGACACGGGCAAAGCCCTGCGGATCTTTAAAGGTACTGCGTACCAGTGCCACATCGCCGAGAGTAACGACGGTGTCACCATCTACTTTGACCGGCAGCTTGACGACATCTTCCAGACCCTCGACGACACCCGGCACTTTTATCACCATGCGCCCGCTGCCAGTATCAACTGCGCCGGCAGCAACCAGCTTGTTGTTGTTATAGATAAGGTCAATCACCTGGTCGAGGCGAACGCCGTAGGTTTCCAGCACCACCGGATCAACGATGACCTCCATCAGGCGTTCACGGTCGCCACCAATATCGGCTTTCAACACGGTAGGTATCGACTCGATGCGATCCTTGAGATTGCGGGCAATCTGGATCAGCGCACGTTCCGGCACCGGACCCGACAGGGCCACGGTGATGATAGGAAACAATGCGAAATTAACTTCCTGCACGATCGGCTCGTCGGTGTCTGCCGGCAGTTCAGATTTTGCTGTGTCAACTTTTTCCCGCACATCGTCGAGCGCTCGCTTGATGTCATGCCCGGCATAGAAGGTCAGTACCAGTGAAGCATGTCCTTCACTGGCTATAGATTTCATTTCTTTCAGACCTTCGACCGACTGCAGCTCTTTCTCCATTGGCCTGACCAGCAGACGCTCTGCATCATCCGGCGAGATACCTTCATGATTGAGCGAGACATAGACAATAGGCACCGCCACATCCGGTGCGGATTCTTTCGGTATATTGATCCAGGAAATGCTGCCCGCGATAAGCAGGAAGGCAAGGATCAGGAGAACTACGCGGCTGCGACTGAATGCAGCTTCAATTATTGTATGCATGGTCGTCTATCTCAGCTGCCAATCTTAGTTTCGGCTTCATCAACCGGGATGACCTTTTCACCAGACTGGATGAAACCCTGTCCGAATGTGACCAGACGAGCCTTATCAGGCAGACCGGAAACCCATACTCCGCCTTCCTCTGAGCGAATCAGCGTAAGCGGATAAAACATCGCTATATCAGACTCATCGACAGCCATTACACCCAGCCGCCCATCATCATGCAATGTCAACAAAGAGGGTGGCAGATAATGCCCAGAAGATTCGCCAGTCGGTATTTCCAGCACTGCACTCAAACCGCTCACCAGTTCCAGCTCACTGTTCGGCACTTCAACTTCGATGCGATAACTTCGTGTGCTTTCATCTGCCAGCCTTGAAATGAACGTCAGTTTTCCATTTACTTCTTCACCGGTAATCAGCGTCACCTTGACAGGCTGTCCCTGTATTAAACTTCCAACACTCTGCTGGGGCACCTGAGCCGTCGCTTTAAGGCGTGAGTCATCAACAATAGTCACCACGGAATCGCCCCTCTCCAGCAGGCTTCCAAGTTCAGATGAACGTTTTTCAACCACACCATCAAATGGCGCACGCACCGATGTACGCGAGATTTCAAGCTTGATATTCGCCAGTTCCGCTTCTGCCACGGCAACGTTGGCACGAGCTGCACGAACATTATTTTCTGACTGCATCTTCTTATCGAACAGACGTTCGGCAGCTTCCAGGTCAGCCTTGCGCTGTGCCAGCTGTGCATTGGAACGTGCAAGTCTGATTTCGCGGTCATCCATCGAGATATGTACCAGCACCTGCCCTTTTGACACGCGAACCCCACTCTCTACATTCACCTCGTCTACAGTACCTGAAGTTTCTGCCCTGAGGTCGACAGAGCGCCACGGTTCCAGTTGACCCTGGACAAAAACCACGCTGGAGACCTTTTCAATATTGAAATTTTTGACCCGTACTTTCATCAATATCTCACGGTCCTGCTGTGCCTGAGTTGCCGGCTTTGCGGAACTGCCGTTAATGACATAGCCGCTTGATATCCACAGCACCAGCGCAATAACTATACCGATGGCAATAACATGTGATGTTTTCATTTTTATTCTTCCTTACCCGCTTTCAGGGAATTCATGGCGAAATCAACAATCTGCTCGATGTATGTATCGGGTTCGACTTCCATCCAGCATCGATTTCCCCACAACTGGCTAACCGCACCATTAAATAGAGCATCAAGCCCCATCCTGACGGTTTGCAGGGGTCTTGTCCTGAATACACCGGCCTGCATGCCGCTCTTTATGCCTTCATTTGCCCATGAACCGAATTCAGCATCCAGTTTTTCAAAGGCCTCTACGTAGGTTTTGCTAAGACGCTCCCAGAATCCGGCACGGAATACGTACTGTCTTACATTGGCATACTCCTGATGTTCCATGTGGTAAACCAGTGCATCGCGAAAAGCCTCGCTCATATTTACTACTGGATCATCACCAAGTGGTATCTGGCGACTGCGCACAAGCAAACCATTAAAAAAATCCAGCGCCAGCCGTGCGTAAATCTCATCCTTGCTGGCAAAGTGTTTGTACACCGTGCCTTTACCGATACCAGCCTGTTTGGCGATCTGCGTTACCGTAACGGATTCCCATCGTTCACCTGAAAACAATTCCAGCGCAGCAGATAGAATTTCCTGCTCGCGCCGTTTGAATTCACGTATTTTTCGTTCAGTACTAACCATTAAATCTTCTCTCTGTGACCGCTGGTCATTATATGACCGCTGGTCACACTATTCAACTATTATCGATGTATTTATCGACAATGCCAACTGAATTCGTGGCATGTGGGTGGATGGATTTGCTATTCGAGCAGATTAGCGTCAGAGGCAGCGCTAAATGAATGCACTTTTAGATTTTCAGATTTAAACAAAGCGGGGACGAATTAATAAACTGTTGACAATAATACGTGCCGGTAACAGTTGCGGGATAAAGCTTGCCACCGGCTACGTATTACGACGGGTATCTATGCTTGATGGATACCCTTTTTTGCAGAAACGCGTATTATGGAAAAGCAGGAATGGTTGGTTCTGTTCCCTCAATATCTGCTTCAGGATGGTGCTGCTTGACCATCTCCTCGATATTTTCAACACGCTCTTTTGGCACATCTACCAGCATCAGTATTTCGCCTTTACTAATCGCTTCTTCAAACTGTGTGTGACGAGTATTCGGAGTACTGACACCAATCATTGTCGACATCAGCGCACCAAAACCAGTACCGGCCAGTGCAATTCCTAACAAGGCACCACCACCAAGAACCAGTCCTGCAGGAGGAAAGGTGACAGCCACCACTCCGGCAATAATACCGGTCGCACCGCCGACGGCGACGCCACGCTCGAGGGCCGGTATAACGTCACTTTTCTGAGCCAGGGTTGCTTCCGGCAGATCCGCCATGGCGGTGCCTTCTTTTGCAATCACATGAATATGATCCTCTGCAATACGGGCAAGTAATAATTCATCAACCACTTTACGAGCAACCTCGACATCAGGCAGCAGGAAGTAGATTCTTCTCATGTTCACACTCCTTTATATAGTTTGAATTTATACATACGAAACTATTCTTCAATCAAATTATCGCAAGAAACCTCTTAGATTACATTGATTTACATCAATCTTATCTATAATGCGACCTGAATAACCAGTGACAAGTTTCGTTATTTTTATATTTACGGATTCCTTATAACAGGAAACAGGGTGTTGATGCCAAAAAAAAAGCCCCGCGATTTCTCGCGGGGCCTGTTTCGTACTTCGAATGAACTGTTTGTTCAGCCCTGTACGTTTACTGCTGTAGGGCCTTTTGCTCCGTCTTCAACGTCAAAAGTCACTTCCTGACCTTCAGCGAGTGTACGGAAGCCATCACTGGCAATAGCAGAAAAATGAACAAATACGTCCTTGCTGCCATCAGTTGGAGTGATAAAGCCGAAGCCTTTGGATTCGTTAAACCATTTAACGGTTCCTGTTGCCATGTTTAATACCTCAAAAATAATTAATAAAAATACGTGTGTTACAAATCTTACGAGGTAATCAACAGGAGAAAAATAGGATTGAACTTCTGACAACAACCAGGAGAGTATGTAGCTAAAGACATCATACACTAATTGATATGAATAGAAAAACTTAAAATCAATTATTTACAGCTGCATTTCATAAATAAGGATTAAAAGAGACAAAATTCAGCATAAACTCTGTGAGAAACGACTTATTCTGTCTTCTAACTCAACTACTCGTCAGGAAGTTTTAAAAACTACGCGCTACTGCTAAAGCACGAATTCTCAAACCTTCTCTCCAATAGTGTGAATGACTTCAACATTGAAGAAAATGCCCTCCTCATTGGCCAGTTCATTAATCTCATCAAGATGCTCCTGTTTGAACTGCTCTGCCAGCTGCTCCGGGACCTGGTTGACGAAACCGCGATAACCCGCCCACCAGACAACGTCCCACCAGTCTTTGGCATCACTGAATAGATAACCGACCTGGTTGCGCTCGTGTCTGATATTCCTGAAACCGGCGGTTTCGTAGAGTTCACGGTTGGATGATTCATTGTCTAACTGTGCCCAGGAGATTTCGGGTACATCGACACCATACTGCTGCAGGCGATCGATAATCAAATCCTGCATCGGTGCCATACTTCCCTCGGCGAAATGAGTCGTGATGAAATGACCTCCGGGCTTGAGACGACTAGCAACATGCTGAACAAGCTTTTCCATATCTTCAACAAAGAAGACACCAAACGAAGCATTGATGATATCGAAATGCTCCTCTGGCAGTTGCATGTTCGTCATATCCATTTGCTGGAAATTGATATTGGTCAGATTGAGAGCATTTGCCCGTTGCTGAGCTTTCTCAAGCATGCCTTCAGAAAGATCGATACCTGTAACCTGACCTTCGGGCAGCAGGCTGGCAAACAGGGTCGACGCAAGACCCGTGCCGGTGGCAATATCCAGCAGATGCTCATCTCCACGTAAATTCAGCAGATCAGGCAGATGGCTTGCCGCGTTCTCAAAAAAACGTAACGAACCTGTACCGTATTGTTCGCATACGGTGTTAAAGACATTGCGGATAAATTCTTTGCGCGCTTCGTCTTCCATGATGGCCTCTTGTTAATAATTGAGAATATTTAGAACTGTATGCAGCAGCGTCACCCCCGGCGCGATAAATATTAGGGAAAGTGTCATGCGGCTGTCGCGGCGAGCACGCCGCTCCTGCAAAAGTTTGTTTTTTAAGCCCGCCGCAATGTTTCCACCGGTGGCTGACTCAACACACTGCGCGTCCCCAGCACCCCGGCAATACCGACAATCGCGATGCCTGCCGTGATGCCGGCAAGGGCAACCAGTGGGTTGAACTGGTAGGGAAAATGAAACACCTGCTCAGCCAGCACCCAGGCCAATGTAGTAGCGGCAAAGCCCGCCAGCAGACCGGACAGGGCACCGAGGGTAATAAATTCGGCGAACAGGCCACGCAATAATATGGAACGCCGCGCACCCAGTGTACGCAGTACTGCACTTTCAAAGCGTCGCTCATCCTGCGAGGCCTGGATCGCAGCATACAGCACGGCAAGACCAGCAAGCAGGCTGAACAGAAAGATGAATTCTACCGCCAGGGTAACGCGGTCCATGATGCCTCGCACCCGGCTCATAATCGCCTCGACATCAATAACGGTGACATTTGGATAGAGTTTAACCAGTGGCGCAATGAGGTTCTTCTGTTCGGGTTTCAGATACAGGCTGGTGACCCAGCTGGCCGGGTCATCATCGAGTACACCCGGCGGCACCACGGTAAAGAAGTTGATATTGAACGTCTGCCAGTCGACTTCCCGCAGGTTGCTGATGGTAAATTCTTTTTCACGACCATTGATGTCGAAGCTGACACGGTCGTTCATTTTAATGGCCAGGGTGTTAGCGAGCTTTGCCTCCAGCGACATAAATGGCTTGCCCTGATCTGACGGCTGCCACCAGGAGCCGGCGACAATGATGTTATCGACCTGTGGCTGACTCGCCGGTGACAGGTTAAATTCACGGGTAATCATGTGTTTCGCGCGGTCGCTGGTATAGTCATCGCTGCTGACCTTGCGGCCATTGATGGATGTCAGTCTTGCCCTTACCATGGCATGCAATGTCGGCTGCTTAACACCCTGTTGTTGAAAAAATTGCTGTATCCCCGCTACCTGGTCGGTTTGCACGTTGATCATGAAATGATTGGGAGCATCTGCAGGCAGGCTTTGCTGCCAGCCATCGAGCAGGTCATTGCGCACCGTTGAAAGCAATAACAGAACCATGATGCCAAGCCCAAAGGCGACGATCTGGATAACACTGTCTGCGCGTCGCCTGGCTATATTCGCCAGGCCGAACCGCCATGCCACGCCAACCCGCTGACGCAGATGACCCAGCAGATGAATCAGTCCATAAGCGGCCAGCGACAGAACGCTTATGGTCAGCAGCATTCCCCCCATCACCGAAACGACCATTTTCAGATCACGCACCTGCCAGTACAGCAAACTGCCGATACTGAGAAAGACTGCGCTATAGATCAGCCAGCCACGTGTTGATACCGGCACCTGGTCACGCCGCAACACGCGCAGCGGCGGCACCTGCCTCAGTGACAGCAATGGAGGCATGGCAAATCCCAGCAATAAGATTATGCCAGTGGCATAGCCCATGAAGACCGGCTGCAGCGACGGTGCAGGCAGGCTGGTCAAAAAAAGTTTATCCAGTATCTGGCTGATACCCGCCTGTGCCAGCAGGCCAAGTGCAACACCAACACTGCTGGCAATCAATGCCAGCCATAGCATTTCAAGGCTAAAAGTAACAATGATTTTGTTCTGCGTCGCACCAAAGCAGCGGTAAATCGCTGCACTGTCAAAATGGCGGCGGGCAAAACGTCGGGCAGCTGTAGCTACGGCAACACCGGCCAGCAAGACACTAATAATCGAGGCGAGACCCAGAAACTGCTGTGCACGCTCCAGCGCCACGCGTAATTCAGGCCGCGATTCGCGAACACTAAGAATATTTTCCTCATCGCCTGACTGATTTTCGAGCTGCCTGCGATAGCGGTCAATCGTTGCCTGTTCGCCATCAATCAATAATCGGTAATTCACCAGCGCCCCCTGCCCGATCAAGCCGGTATCAGGGATGTCGGCATGGTTGATCATTACGCGTGGAGCGACACTGAACATATC
>JARFQI010000014.1 GCA_029287855.1 Arenicellales bacterium
TTAGTTCGAAATGGTTTTATCATTGTATGACCACACTGATGAAAGCGGCGGAAGGATAAGGGATAGTCTTTGATTGATGCTCATCTCTAAGTTTTTTATATCACAACTAATATTTTTTGATCGACTTTAATCGTAGCAAGCACACTATTGATATACTGAGAAAAGCGAGGTGCACTGGTTTATACCTGCTCAAATTGCTGAGTGCAGTTACACTTGCGATGTCAAGCGAACAAAAGGAGAACAGAAGCATGACCAATTTGCGTATTGATGAAGCCATTGCAATTATGAACAACTTCGCAGAGCGTACAGGACTCACCACCAGGCAGACCCCTCGGCGTTACCTGTGGACAGATGCTTTCGCAGTCTGCAACTACCTTGGTCTCGCACACATTACCGGCGACCAGAGATACACGGATCTCGCCTTACAACTAGTCAACGAGGTACATCATGTACTTGGCCGGCATAGAGATGACGACAAACGCAGAGGATGGATCAGTGGACTGAGCGAACATGATGGTGAACTGCATCCAACCCGGGGAGGTCTTCGCATTGGTAAAGTATTGCCGGAACGTCGAGCGGACGAGCCGATCGACGAAAGTCTGGAGTGGGACCGCGATGGTCAGTACTTCCACTACCTGACCAGGTGGATGCACGCACTCGACCAGGTCACGCGAGCCACACAACAACCCCGCTTCAACGCATGGTCACGCGAGCTCGCCCACAGGGCATTCAGTGCATTTACCTATAAGCCCTCCTCTGATTGGCAACCACGTAGAATGGTCTGGAAGATGAACATCGATCTGACATACGCGCTGGTGCCATCCATGGGACAGCACGATCCACTCGACGGCTACATTACGAATCTGCAATTGCTTACCACCTCGGCGACGTTACCGCAGCCATCCACCGGGCCAGACCTCAAAGAGGAAACCGCTGAGTTCGCAGCGATGTTAAAATGGGTCGATTGGGCCACCAACGATTCGCTCGGCCTGGGCGGCCTGATGATTGATGCCTACCGGGTACAGCAACTCATTCAGCAAGATTCATCACTGGATGCGCAACTGCTCGATAACTTACTCACTGCCTCACTCACCGGCCTCGAATACTACGCAAGAAACAGTGAGTTACAACAACCGGCCCAATACCGGCTAGCGTTTCGTGAACTCGGCCTGGCAATCGGACTGCACGCCGTCGAGCGCATGCAACTGGCGGCAGGCGACGAACAAACGCAGGCACCCACATACCCGAAGCTAAGCAAACAACTAAAAGCCCTGAAGCAATACATGCCTCTTCGAAATGAGATCGAGACATTCTGGCGTGACCCCGAACATCAGCGAAGCACTACATGGACCACGCATCAGGACATCAACGATGTGATGCTGGCAACAAGTCTTGTGCCGGACGGGTTTCTGGTGATCATGCCTTGATAAAGCCGCTTGCTGACCGGGCCGATATCTTATCACTGCGATTATCAAGTTTCGTAAAATATGACTTGTCCCCAATTTATTCTACTACAGGCGTATAATAGAGATGAGTTTTTATATGTATTGATTAATTTTTCGAGGCACCCTGATACCCGAATTATAACAAGCATCTTAAATAGCCAGGTCCAGGGCACCCGGAATGCAAAAACAGGAGTACAGCAATGAAACCAATACTTACCGTTGAATTCAAGGCGACACAAAATGGCCAGGACTTCTATGAAGAAAGTGTGCCGCTGCAAAGCCCTGAGGAATTGTTTGAATTTGTCGCTGTCGATGGCGGCTGCGACAACATTCCTGATGAGGTAGATGAAATACAAATGCTCTTCATGGCACCTGAGCATGCCAACAAGCAAAACCCTATTGCTGACAAGCAGGTCACACTGGAACTGGGCATGGTCTATATAACTGGTCCATTGTCAGAAATTGTCCAAACCGCAGAGCAGCTGCTGGACAAAGCAGGTCGTGGTGAGCTTTCAGAATCATTTCTGAAAGTTATTAACGCAGGGACTTGATGATTTCCGGGAAAATGGAAATCACCTGAGGCTCATTTGATCCTGTCCTATAACTTCTATTTATTCCGTTTATCAATTATTATTGCTCATTCGTTGGTTGTCGCTTACCAGTTTTTTCATTTTCTGGATAATCATTTTCATAATAAGATGCGACACGACGCATTTTCAGCATAAAAAGTACGAGATATATGGGACTACTAAACAACCTTCACTTTAGAAAACTGGCTGGCCAATCCGAATCAATCACAACATCGGGTGTCGGCAAAGAAGAGTTTCTGGACTGGTCTGCGACGACGCAGGAGCAAAGGGGTTATTACTCAGCGCTTACCATGTCGAAAAACCTGCATGGCGCTGGTCTTACTTTTCGTTGCAGAATCAGTGACACACTGAAAATGTTAACCCTTTCGATGTCGGGAAAAAATGATAAATATCTTTTCGCAGTTAATAGAAGGTACAAAATACGGGTTCAATTTGATAACACAATAATCATGTACGCCTACCTGCGTGCGTATAAGCAGAAGCATGCAACGATTGTTGATCTATCGGAGGAATTTCTTGAAACCATATACGATAGTCAAAGCCTGAAGGTTGAATATATCGGTGAAAGAGGTAAAAAAATCACGACTAAATTCTCACTCATAGGTGCATCTGTCGCTATCGAATCAGTCATTGCACGATGCAAAGAACATCAGATGCAGATCAGCTCCTGATTTATCAGAAACGCCTACTAAAGATCAAATCAAGAGATACTGATCTTTTTGCTTCCACCCTGTCATTCGATTATATACAGGAACCACCCCCACCCATCAATCTGACGCGTTCCAGATTCCACATATATCAATGTTGCATTACCCTGAATATTCACACTTTTCTCACACAGGACAAAGGATAATTGGCAATCTTAATAATCTACAACTGAACTATTGATACGAGTAATAATGAAAAAGACTGCCTGGTTAGTGCTGCTTTTATTTACCAGTGGATACATGGTGGCATGCACCTCTATAGGTGCCAGCACAGGGAGCGATCATGCCAACAGGATCGTCAGCTCTGCACAGTACAATAGCGAGAGTCAGCAATTCCAGAACCCGGAGGAGATATCCTTGCAGACAGGTCGTCCATGGACCACGATCGCTTATGAGTATTTCTTTAACGGCCATGAACGCAGGCCTAAAGAAAAATTACCCGAAGCACCGCCTGCCCTGTCCCAACTCGATAGCAAAAGCCGTGACATACGCTTTATCTGGTTTGGCCACTCGACGATTCTGCTTGAACTTGACGGCAAACGCATTCTTATCGACCCGATTTTCTCGACCTATGCCTCACCAATACCGGGTATAGCGAAACGCTTTCAGCCGCCGGTATTTAATATCAAAGAGATTCAGGATATCGACATCGTACTAATTTCTCATGATCACTATGATCACCTGGATCACAAAACCATCAGCAAACTAAAAAAACGTGACCTTCACTACATCGTCCCGCTCGGTGTCGGCGCTCACCTGGAATACTGGGGCATAAAGAAAGAGAAAATCACCGAGCTCGACTGGTGGCAAGACACGACAGTCAACGGCCTGACATTTACCTGCGCCCCGGCACAGCATTTCTCCGGCCGTGGATTGAATAACCGCAACACAACGCTGTGGGCATCCTGGGCTATCAAGGGCGACACACAGAATGTTTTCTACAGCGGTGACTCGGGCTACTCAAACCATTACAAAAAAATTGGAAACCGACTCGGTCCCTTTGACCTGACATTCCTTGAAAACGGCGCCTACAGCCTGGACTGGAAATTTGTCCATCAACTGCCTGAAGAAGGCGTACAGGCGCACATCGATCTCAAAGGCAAGGCCATGGTACCAGTCCACTGGGGTATGTTCGACCTGTCACTGCATAGCTGGCACGATCCCATTCAACGCGTCACCAAAGAAGCCAATAAGCGCGGCGTAAAAATCATCGCCCCTAAACTTGGTCAGCTGGTGTCAGAAACCGAGAATTACGTACAGACCGACTGGTGGTCACCGAGGATAGAGAAAGAAAACGAATTAACAACCGCTCGCCCCTGAGCGGAGAGGTTTAGATCTTGGAAGATTAGGCTTTTGACGTTACGTAAAACGTAAAACAAATTTTTTTTAAAGTCATTATCCCCCGCGAATATAGGAATCCATTAACTAGAATCTAAAAAACTGTTTTCTATTCGCCCTGGTCAAACCGATGACACGGCCCCTGGAACTCAGGTGGAACATTCTCCGGGCATTTCCCGCATTGCTCGTTACCGGGTACAGCGAAATCCAGCTTGCGCGGGTAAGGCAGGTTGAGTTCCTGCATGATGGCGATGAATTCTGCTTCTGATTTATCCACTCCG
>JARFQI010000021.1 GCA_029287855.1 Arenicellales bacterium
CTGCTGCACCAGTCACTGCAGCTATTGCATCGAGTGGGGAAGGTATTCCAATCAAGGCACCTCTGGCCGGCACAATATTCAAGTTTCATGTTACCGTTGGGCAGTCTGTCGCTAAAGGCGATGTGCTGATCATTCTGGAGGCGATGAAAATGGAAACAGAGATTCGCAGTTCAGAGCCGGGAATTGTCGCCGACATACTGGTTAATGAAGGTGACTCGGTAGCCGTTGGCGATAACCTGATGATACTTAAATAAGGCAGAATTCAGATGGAAAAGCTAATCGGTTTATGGCAAAGCACGGGTCTTTTCCAGATGGATCCCGGTCAACCCATTATGATAGCGATTGGCTTCTTCCTGTTGTACCTGGCTATCCGCAAGGGGTTTGAACCACTGTTACTGCTGCCAATAGGTTTTGGCGCTATACTGGTTAATATTCCCGGGGCCGGCCTTATGGATGCCCCTCTGATGCAAGCGGGCCATGCTATTGCACCCGGTGGCTTCCTTTACTACGTCTATCATGTCGGTATTTCTACCGGTGCGTTTCCACTGATCATTTTTATGGGCGTCGGGGCGATGACAGACTTCGGCCCTTTGCTGGCCAACCCGAAAACACTCTTTCTTGGCGCTGCCGCCCAGTTTGGTATCTTTGCTACCGTTTTAGGTGCTGTTGGTATCAGCGCTATGGGCTGGATTGATTTCAGTATAGCCGATGCAGCGGCTATCGGTATTATCGGTGGTGCGGATGGGCCAACCGCAATTTTTGTCGCCAGCAGACTGGCACCTGAACTGCTCGGAGCCATTGCCGTCGCCGCTTATTCCTACATGGCGCTGGTGCCAATTATTCAGCCGCCAATTATTCGATTACTGACCTCGCATGAAGAGCGCTGTATCGAAATGGTTCAGCTACGTCATGTATCACGAACTGAGAAGATCATTTTCCCACTGTCATTACTGGCACTGGTGGCCATACTGCTCCCTGCAGCAACACCTCTTCTGGGTATGTTTACACTAGGCAATCTGATGCGGGAAAGTGGTGTTGTGGATCGACTCAGTGATACAGCACAAAATGCCCTGATCAATACTGTTACGATTTTTCTTGGTATCGGCGTAGGTTCAAAAATGAGTGCTGAACATTTTCTTAACATCAAAACGCTGGGTATTCTTGCGCTTGGTATTGTTGCCTTCGGTATTGGTACCGCTACGGGCATCCTGATGGCGAAGTTGATGAACAAGGTTGCAAAGCACAAAGTCAATCCTCTTATAGGCTCTGCGGGTGTATCCGCCGTGCCAATGGCAGCACGAGTTTCAAATCGCATGGGCCTGGAAGCCAATCCGCATAACTTCCTGTTGATGCATGCTATGGGCCCCAATGTCGCAGGCGTCATCGGCTCGGCTGTTGCCGCCGGCGTTATGCTGGCATTTCTAGGATGATATAACCGGCAAACTGGTTGTTACGTTGCACAGATAGGGTCAGCTCCTGGTCAATTACTGAATGTTAAAACATATACTTTACTTCACGTTGCCGTTCATTACCTATTCTGCTTTTGCATCGGGGATCGCACAGTTCAGCGGTGTCGATGGTGGCGAGGAGTACACACTGAAGCTGGAATACCTTGACAGAAATACATCACGGATTGATGCGAATAAAAAAGGTGATGTTAAAAGTTACCTGTTATTCAAAGAAAAGCAGGCACAGGTCATTGCTGAATACCAGGGAAACACCCTGGTTATGGATCTGGCCAATATCAGCACAATGGCACAGAATTTAGGTGTTATGAGCGTACTCGGAATCGATTCTGACACATTACAGATAGATATCATCAGCATGCAAGCGACTGGTAAAAAAGAGAAAATTGCAGATATCGAGGGTGAAGTATACAAGCTCAGCTGGAGCAGAAATAATATAAGGCAGCAGGATGAACTGGTTTTAAGCAAAAACAACCAGGCATGGGAGTATACAGAAGCCCTGGCCAGTGCGGTAGACACTATTAACAGTTCGAGTACCTCAATAAACATTAAAGCTGATCGACTGCTTGGCAGGATCAGCAAAGAAAAGCTCGGTGTACTTCGTCTTGGCAACCGTTTCCGTCTGGTTTCAGTGCTGAATAAACAAGATGATCCAGCACGGTTCAATACACCGGATACCAGTTTCACAATACCGAATCTTGGCGGCTTGCTAGAGAACCTGTAATCAAATGTCGTAAGATAAATATTAAATTAGAAATAATCAGGAGATCTATCATGAGAAAAATCGGCTTAATACTTTTTCTGCTGTCACCCGCGACGGTTTTTGCGCAACAAATGAGTCAGCAAGATATGCAGAATATGATGGTCCAGGTGCAGGAAGTTCAGGCATGTATGCAAACCATCGATCAGAATGAACTGAATAACCTACAGGAAGAATCAAAAATATTTGAGGCTGAGGTAAAAAACCTGTGCAAAAACGGTAAAAGAGATGAAGCACAGGATAAGGCAATGGCATACAGCAAGGAAGTGATAAACTCTGCCGCAATGGCAACAATGCGAAAATGCACCGAAAACCTGTCAGGTGCGCTGAAAGGAATGATGCCGGACCTGTCTCCTGAAAAAATAGCAAAAGATTTCAGTGACAAGCACGTATGTGACGAGATATAAATGACGATTTAATCAATACTGAATATGGCTGTAAATTACAGAGTAGCCGAGCAAGTAAAGTCTTATAACCAAATGGAGTTTATATAATGATTAATTCCGTAAGTAAGAAACGTATAGCCAGTATCAGCCTGTTCCTCTTGCTGGTCCCCTTTCTATTCACAAATACAGCCACAGCAGCTCCAGCGCAAGAAATTGATGCCAAGGCTGATGCCACGCTGAAGATTTTTCGTGCCCAGGTTCCCGGTGCAGATCAGTATCTCAGTGTAGCCAAAGGCGTGCTGGTGTTTCCCAGTATTTTCAGAGCAGGCGTAGTTGTTGGTGGTGAATACGGTGAAGGCGCACTAAGAATTAATGGCCAAACAGTCGAATACTGGAGTCTTGCATCTGCTTCAATCGGGTTTACGTTTGGTGCACAGACGGAGTCACTGGTATTAGTGTTTCTTAACGAGGAAGAGCTGATTAAATTCCGCAACAGTGAAGGCTGGAGAGCGGGCATTGATGGGTCTGTTGCATTTGTCGAATGGGGAAGCTCTGATAACGTCAATACAATGGATAGCAAGGATTCTATTCTTGGGTTTGCCTTTGGTAATAAAGGACTGATTGCCAATGTTTCTCTCGAAGGATCCAAGTTTATTCTTCTAAATAAAGATAAATAAATCTTTTGAGTAGCAGGCCAGCAGGTTAAAAGGCATTTGCTCCACGCCTTTAACCTTTAGGTGACGTAAACCACTATTTTTGCAGCTTTTCAGTAGCCTTCGTTCTCGATTCTTCAACCTCTATTATAGATTTGAAAGTGAGATAATATTTCATTATGTTGGCCACATAGTGCACCGGTTCACTACTTGCAAAGCGTCGAGTTGCATGCTCTACATTGAAGAACCATTTATTGGGATTCTTCCCCAGTTGTTTCGCCTTCTTCCGCATTTTAACAATTCTCGCCGGTCCAGCGTTATAAGCAGCCAGGGTGAATGCGAGTTGTTCAATGGGATCGATCTCCGGGTCAGAAAAATATCTTGAGCGCAGAAATGCCAGGTATTTAGTCGCAGCATGTATGTTATTGTCAGATGATTCTTTCACCCCTTTGATATTTATATTTTTATCTGCTGCGGTGGATGGTTTTATCTGCATCACACCGACAGCACCATGGGTACTTTTTACATTCTGATTCAGTTTTGACTCCTGGTATCCCAGTGCTATTAGCATTACCCAGTCAATGTTGTATTGATTGCCGTATTTCATGAATGATTGCTGATACGTATGTAACCGCTTCATCGCATTGTCACTAACAGGATTAGTGATCCATTTCGTGTTTTTGTAGTAGCGATTGAATAATATGTTGCCGCTTTTTGTGCCCTGTTTGTATTTTTTCAGAAAGATGTTGAGTTTATAAAGCAGGTCTTTATCACTCTTTCTTACCGCCCAGGCTATCTGGCTTCCAGTGCTGATAGCCGCACCTGTTTCAGGAACTATATTGTCCAGCACCTTAGACCAGATGTCGGCAATATGGCTGTCGACGACAGTGTAATGATAAATGCCGGCGTTTAGCATTTGCAGGATATCTTCACTGGCAAAACTTTTATCTGCCTGGACGATTTCGGCTAGCGGTTTATTTTTCTTCTTAAGTTCACTATTTAAACGCTGCAGATTAGAAAAGTAACTGCTACCCCTGACGACATGAACGAGCTTGCCAGATAAGTCCAGGGCACTCTCAATTTCCCGGGCCGTTTTACTGCGGACGACAATCTCTGAAATATTTGTTCGATACGGGTTAGTGAAGGCAACCTTGTTTTTGCGTTCAGGGGTGATAGTCATTCCTGCTGCAATAACATCTCCCTGGCCACTTAACAGGGCTGGAATCAGTTGCTCGAAAGGAAGGGCAATAAAGATTAAATGAATTTTTTTATCTGCAGTCAGGCCTTTATTGAGATAATTCTCAAAGGAGTGCATCAGTTCATATTCGAGTCCTGCCTGTTTGCCTTCGACGATAAAATAGTTCGTTGCATTGTAATTGACCAGTACTCGTATAGTCCGTTTCCCGGTCTTTATTGGGTCAACTTTACGATTCTCCAGCACTCCTTCAATCTCTTCACCCATTATTAAATTGTCTTCAACAGTTGCGGCCTTTGTCGAAAAATTGGGTTGCAGGAATGATAAAAGAATAAGGACGACTATGTGCGGTATTTTAGAAATTGTGTTTAGAGTTGTCATAAATAACAGTAGCTAATTCCTGTCGGTTTCAGGTATACACTCGTTTGTTGACATTGGCGAATGCATGCAGAATTTATTTCGCCTGAGTTTTCTCCTGTTTCCGGTCTTCAGCTGCCAGGCCCACAAGATAATTTACCACGCTGAACATTTCCTCATGACCGCCGGCGAGCGACGAAGAGACCAGGTAACGCCCATCAACGATGATCGAGGGAACACCGGTAACCCCATATCGTTTAGTCATGATTTGTGCCTGCCGACTGAGTGAATCGACGCTGAATGAGTTGTAGGCATCTATAAATTCCTTCCTGTCGACCCCTTGTGTTGCGACAAAGTCGGCTATCTGGTCTTCCGTCATCAGCTTCTGGTTCTTTGCGTGCATGGCATCCATCATGGCATGGTGAAGTTTTTCCGTTTGATCAAGGGCTTCAAAGGAATAGTATGCACGTGCGTGAGGAACCCAGCTGTCGCGGAAAATGCCAGGCATACGAAGAAATTCGGCATTGGCAGGTTTCGCCTCATTCAGCCATTTATTTAACGGCGCTTCAAGATGATAGCAATGCGGGCAGCCATACCAGAATATTTCCCTTACCTCGACCTTGTCACCGGTGCTGACGGCAAATGGCTTACCGTATTTTGAATACTCAACACCTTCTGAATATTGTTCTGCCATCAGTAGTGTTGGCGACAGAAAAAGCAGTATTAGCAGAATCAGTGATTTTTTCATGGTCATTTCAATATCCTTGTAGGTTATCGTAGATAGAAGATGATATCTCAGGCCTGAGGATATTTGTACTCAAGACCCTGTAGTAATTTGTCATGTATACCCTCAAAGCCGCCATTACTCATGACCAGGATATTGTCGCCTGGCTCGGTCATGGATATTACTTCATCAACCAGCATGTTTATCTTGGTTTGAATGCTGGGCGAGCGCTCGTTTTCAGTCGCATCGGCGATGCTCCAATCAATGTCTGACGGCTGGTAAATGAACACACTGTCAGCAAGATGAAGTGAATTCAGCAGTGTTTTTTTGTGCACACCCATTTTCATGGTATTTGACCGAGGCTCAAGAATAGCAATAATTCTTTCGTCACCACAGTGTTTCCGCAGTCCTTCCAGGGTTGTCTGAATGGCCGTCGGGTGGTGGGCGAAATCATCATAGACAGTAATGTTATTGATTTTTCCACGGACTTCCATGCGCCGTTTAACATTGCTGAAATGACCCAGGGCTTCAATGGAAAGCCGGTGCATGACACCGATATGCGCAGCAGCAGCAATCGCTGACAGTGCATTGGCAGCATTATGGGCACCCATTAAATCCCAGTCCAGCGTACCTTGCTCTACACCTTCGTTAAGGATGGTAAATCGCGAATAATCCGGTTCCAGGTTATCTATCTGCCATTCGCTATCTGTCGAGTCTTTGATGCTGTAGTATGTTTTCTCGGACCAGCAGCCTTTTGACAGGACCTCCTGCAGCGCCTGATCATCGGCATTTATCACCAGCTGACCTGTTCCCGGTACTGTCCGGATCAGGAAATGAAACTGCTGTTTGATTGCATCAAGATCAGCAAAAATATCCGCGTGATCAAATTCGAGGTTGTTCAGTATCAGTGTTTTCGGGTGATAGTGGATAAATTTTGATCGTTTATCGAAGAAAGCAGTGTCATATTCATCCGCCTCGATCACAAAATATTTGCCTGCCCCGGCGCGCGCAGAAATACCAAAATTCTGAGGTATCCCGCCAAACAGGAAGCCAGCCTCAAGGCCTGCATATACTAGTATCCAGCCCAGCATACTGCTGGTCGTGGTCTTGCCATGCGTTCCTGCAGCAGCCAGTACATGCCGTCCACGCAGAAAGTGTTCAGCCAGCCATTGCGGCCCGGAAATATAGTTTAAATCGCCTTCCAGTACAGCCTCTACTTCCGGGTTTCCGCGCGACAGGGCATTGCCTATAACAACAATATCCGGTTGTGGCTCTAGATTAGCTACATCATAACGGTTAACCGTGATACCGAGTTCTTCCAGTTGCGTGCTCATTGGCGGGTAGGGGTTGCTGTCTGAACCAGTAACTTTTACCCCCATTTCCCTGGCAAGTACGGCAATGCCGCCCATGAAAGTACCGCAGATACCCAGAATATGGATATGCACTATTTCACTAGTTCCTGCTGAAGTTCATTAGCGAACAGCGTTAGCATACTCATACCAACCACCATCTGTGTAACGATGCTGATCAGGATGGCCTTTCCTCTACTGGAATCCAGCGCATTGCGGTAGATGTGGACCATGACTACAAATGACCAGATGGCCAGTGCAATGACTGCGAATAGAGGCAAGCTTGCCTGTTGCTGTATATCTTCACCGGTTGATAACAGCCATGTCCGAAAAGGCCAGACCACAAGCTGCATCAGCACGCTGGTGCCATAAAATGCCGTTAATGTCTGAATCGCTCTTTCGGCTTTCTTATTGATGGAAAGGATGATCCAGACGGTCGCCGTCAGTATGACCACCTGGGTAACAGCAAATATTAACCTGCTGGTAAAATCAGTGTTCATGTGGTCCCCGAGTATTGCCGTCACAATAAGCAGGAAACCGCTAATGATTAGCAGGTTCTGCGAAGCTGGCAGGTCCTGGGGGCCGCGGCGAAGCCGCAGCAGGTCAAAAAAAACAAGGAGTATAGAGTTCAATGGAGTTGTGTAGTGTCGGTTGGGTTAAACAGGCTGTACATGAGAGAATGACTCGTTAATACCTGGATTCACAAATATCTGGATCCGCAAACGCCAGATTAGGAATATGATAAGTAATAATACGACATTTTATATCGAGAGTACCTCTGAATTAAAGGCATTCTGTGATGAATTGCAAAATAGCACATGGATAGGTGTTGATACGGAATTCATGCGGGAGCGCACCTATTACCCCGAGCCCTGCCTGATACAGTTATCTGCTGATATTGGCATTGCCTGTGTTGATGTTGTCACGATTGATGACCTTACCCCGCTGAAAGCTGTGTTATGTCGGCAAGACATTATGAAATTAATGCATTCCTGCAGCCAGGATCTGGAAATCTTTCATCTGTTGTTTGATGAAATCCCACCGAATATCTTCGATACACAGGTGGCGTCTGCATTTCTTGGCAAGGGTGACCAGGTCTCTTATGCGGCGCTGGTTGAAGATATCTGCGGGGTAACGCTGCACAAGGCACATACGCGGGCGAGATGGTGCAACCGGCCATTATCGAAGGAAGAAATCCTCTATGCAGAAGACGATGTGCGGTATTTATCGGAAATGCAGCAAGCGTTGACGGCCGAGCTTGAAAAACTTGGAAGAAAAGAATGGTTTGATGCAGAAATGCAGGCGATCACAAGCACAACGGTGTTCGCCATCAATAGCAGAAATGCCTGGCAGCGTATGAATGCCCTGCAACAAATGGCGGGGCGGCAGCTTGCTGCGGCAAAAGCACTGGCTGGCTGGAGAGAAAGCCTGGCTCAGGCTCGAGACAAACCAAGAAGCTGGATTCTGGCAGATAAGGTGCTGGTGAGGATAGCCAACACACTTCCAGAAACGAAGAATGAACTCGCTGCTATCGAAGACATTACCGATGGCTTCGTCAAACATCAGGGCGACCGTGTATTGGCTATAATCGAAAAGTCTTTGGATCATAATGAGTCAGACCAGCCAACAGGGCCAGGACGTCCGGATGCCAGGGAAAAGGCATTGAAAAAAGAGCTTATTGCTATTCTGGATGCAGCAGCGGAGAAAGCGAGAATACCGCCTTCATTGCTGGCAACACGTCGTGATATTTCCGCAATGATTCACGGTCAGCGTGAACTTGCAGTTCTTCAAGGCTGGCGCTACGAGACAGTGGGTCAAAAGCTGGTGGAATACCTGAATAAGAATGCTGTTTGAACATGCTGTAATCAGTAAATGAAACGTATACATTACGTGATATATTCGCTTTATTTGAATGCTACGTCGCGAATGACATAACACGCTCAATCGTCCAGAAGGCAGCAACACTGCCGATGACATAGGTGATAACAATTTCTCCCCAGCGCAAAGGCTGAGTGATGAGGCGTTTTAGCAACATGCCGATCAGTAATACACCGGCAACAAAAATCAACTGACCTACTTCAACGCCGACATTAAAAAACAGCAAGGCGAGCGGTATATCGGATTGCGGCAGGCCGATTTCTGACAGGGCGCCGGCAAAACCGAATCCGTGCAGCAGTCCAAAAATAAAGGCCACCAGCCATGGATAGCGCTGAGCAAGCCCGGTTTTTCCCTGCAGCATGTGGATGATTTCTGTGGCAAGGAAAAGGATACTCAGTGCAATTACTGCTTCAACGGGTGCCTGTGGGACATTGACATAGCCGAGTGTTGCTGCGGCCAGTGTAATGCTATGCGCAACGGTGAAGGCCGTAATGGTCCCGACAAGTTTTTTCCATCCCTGCACGATCAGCAATAGCGCAAACACGAATAACAGGTGGTCGATACCGAGCAGAATATGCTCGATGCCCAGGGACAGGTATGTAGTGATAACTTCAAGAGTCGAAGGCTCTCCACTAACTGTAAATACAATGTTGTCAGGTGCGAGCCTTACAGTCTGTGTCGTGCCGCCGCTGTGTGTGACGCGTGCCAACACATCAGTCAGGGTATGCTGTAAGCCTTCAATGGTTATTTCTGCATCTTTAAGGCCGCCTGCACAGACAATGGTCCACTGCTTGACCATGGCAGCGGCAACGGCACGGCTTGAGGGTGGTGTCTGCTCCTTACATGTTTCCGGAAACAGGGGAGACATGCGCAGTACGGCATCACCTTTCATTGGTACTTTCCATAGCACCTGGTAACGTTCTGGAGCTGTCTCAATGACTTCCAGGTAACCAGGTCGAACTTCATGCGCGATAACCGGCAGTGTGTAAAGGAGCAGAAGAATAATGCCAACCAGGCGCATCACTTCGCTACCATTTCAACTTTAATGTCATACCGTTTGCGCAGTTCGCTATAAAACACCTGATCCATTTTACGTCGCTGCTGCGCAAGCCACTCATCCCGTACCTTGTCACGCACTTCATCAAGTGTTGATGTTTTGGCCTCATTTTTTGCATCGACATAGACGAGATGCAGGCCATAACCCGAAATGACCGGTCCGTGCCAGCGTCCGACCGGTAGTTCGAAGATCTTTTCTGCAAACTGCTGACCAAATAATCGTGCCACACCATGTTCTGTCAGTTGTTCATGCTGCTGGCCAAACATGAAGGGATCACCTGCAGCCATGATGTCGACAGATGCCTCTGGACGGGCCAGTTCATCCAGCAGGCGATTTGCATCTTTTTCTACATTATTACCACGCTGATCGGCATTCAGATATATTTGCTGAAAGCTGATCCTCGCGGGCACTGCAAATTTATCGGTGTGGGCGTCAAGGTAGGTCTGTAAGTCGGCATCCGAAGGTTCGACCTGTGAAGCAAGGTCAGCGGAGATGAACTCAACCTTCTGTGCCAGTCGGCGGCGCACTATCGTATCGTTCTGATCCAATCCCATTGCCAGCGCCTCACGGTACAGCACCTCTTCGCGGATCTGTGCTTCTATGAGCCCCTCAAGCTCGGCTTCAGTCGGCAGACGCTGCCACTTTCTTTCCCACAGTGTAATCAGGCGATCGATATCAGATTCAGTAATGGCAATATTGTTGCTGTCGTCAGCAGAGTCATCTGATTGCAGATTGTAAAATACAAAAAGCGCAGCCCCTATCAGCAAAAAATGTAGCAGGGGCTCGCGTAGCCACTTCTTTAACAATGTGTTACTCCAGTTTTATGACTTAGGCGTATACCATATCGGTGATGTATAAGCGCGTTCCTGGGTAACCATTTTTGTGTCTTGTGGCATTTTGACGTTGAAACGTTTAGCTTCGTAGGCTGTCCAGCGAGGTGTTGGTATTTCGAGCACACGGACGTAGTAAAACGCCCTTTGTTTCGCATCAAAGTCCGGGTCGGTCCATACAGCAATCAGCTCCGGGTCACCGATGGTGTTGGTCCAGGTGGCATTTGCGACGTCGACAGTATTACCAACCGGTGTTTTACAGCGGCCATTTTTATCGATCTTGCGGCCATCGGAGACAGCGACATCATAGACGCGCTCCTCTGCCTGGCCGTCCTTGCCAACCCAGCCTTTGATGATCTGGATGCGGTCGAGATTGCCGCTCATCGCATCTTTCATCGCAGCGACCAGGAAGGTCGGTGACTTGCCATCAGGCGCCTGGCTCAGGTCACCACCCATCGATACCCCCCGGCTGTAACCGGCTTCGGCCGGCTGACGTGAGTTCGCATCGGCTTCGGTAAAGTCCCAGCCACCGAAGAAGCGCACGCCCATGCGACTGCCGGTGGTGGCATAGGTTTCGCGACGCATCATGGCATCGAAGATTGCTTCACGGGTGTTCTCCTTGGCCCAGACCGCTGCATAACCGGAAGAAGCCATATCAGAACCCATTATCTTGCCGTTTTCACCACCGAGTACAATATGTGAGGCACGCTCCGGTGATGGTTCTACGCCTGAATGCTTACCGAAGAAATTGTTTTCCTCAACCGCCGCCAGTGAAGTATGCGAATCAGTACTGCCGATCATGCCAAACTTGTAAGGATTGATACCGACCTTCTGTTCCAATTCTAGTCCACGTTTAAGTCCGGATCGGGCATATTCGCCAGCCAGCATACTGTCTTTCTTGGCCTCGCTGAGGTCAAGGTTACCCAGGTCCCAGGTTTCATAGTCCGCGAACTCATCATCTGGTGATAGAAACGGATGCGCCTCTCCGTCACCCTTAATCTGGGTCGCTTCATATAGACGTTCCCACTGCTGGCGACGACTGGCGTAATCTTTATCTATCGGTTTCTCGGACAGCGTTTCGACATCAAACATGATGCCATTTGCAAGGTTGCCATTATGCGGGATAGCGAGCAGGTCACCGCCTGTCTTTTCTTCATAAGCCTGCATCGCATCCCACAGGCGCTCCGGATCGGCACTATCTTCTAAAGTGAATGGTAATGTCTGGCGAGCTGAGCTGCCGCCGTCCTTATAGATTACCACTCGGTGAAGATTGTTTCCCTTCAGCAACGAAGTCCACTCATAGCCGATAAAGGCGGTGAACTTACCCGGTTCGTTGAATTTTTCAGCTGCTTCGATAGTCTGGTGCCAGACAGGCTTCATCAGCTCAGGGTCATTGGTTTTCCATGGCATCTTCCCCTGTGAAAACATCGTGATGATCTCGAGCGCGGCATCAACGGAAGCCTGGCCGCCTTCATTGATCGCCTTGTTCCATCTGCGTCCTTCTTCCTTTTCCATCATCATGGGATCTCCAGAGGCAAACATATCAAAGAATCCCATACCGTCAGAGTGGTCTGCGATGACTACGAAGTCCAGAGGTCGTGCCAGTTTAGCCTTGAACCCCTTTGATGCCGTCACTTCCTCTCCGCGAGTAAAGCGGTAGGCATCTTCCAGGCCCAGGCGGTTGCCGAAGGTGCCGGCATCCATTGACAGCCGGGTATGCAGATGTGTGTCGCCGAAATAAACGTTAGTCGGATAATTGCGATTAACATTCGGTGAAAATTCTTTTACAGGCGCAGTCGCATGTTCCTTGTCGAACATGGCAGATGTCGTCGCATTTGCTGTGCCATAGAGTGCCAGCAAAATTGCCAATGACAAACTGGTGCCTGAAATTGGTTTTATTGTCATAGTATTTCTCCTCTGATTCTTATTTGATTCTTAGATTTATTTTATCGAGTTGTTACATTGGTTTGTTCGATGCAGAATCCGATTGGCATAGCGTTGGCTGCGTTTCACAGGATTGCGGTGTGTACCAGATTGGTGAAGTGTAGGCACGCTCCTGTGTTGTCATCGGCACCTCTTTTGACATTTTTATATCAAATCGTTTTGCTTCGTAGGCAGTCCAGCGCGGTGTTGGAATCTCTATTACACGGGCATAGTAGAACGCCTTGTGTGATGAATCGAATTCCGGGTCAGACCACACGGTTATTAGCTCAGGATCACCGATCGTGTTGCTCCAGCTTGCATTTTCTACATCAACAGTGTTTCCGACAGGCGGCAGTTTACCATCCTCGCCAGGCTTACGCTTATCTGCATCGCTCCATGCAACGTCATAAACTTTCTCATGAAGTTCTCCCTCTCCATCCATCCAGCCTTTTACAATCTGGATGCGATCGAGATTGCCGCTGTAAGGGTCCTTCATCGCAGCCACCAGGAAGCTCGGTGCCTTGCCCTTGGGCGCTGTATGTAAATCACCGCCCATTGGCACTCCCTTGGCGTATCCCATACCCGCCGGAAGACGTGATTGTGCATCGGCTTGTTCGAATTCCCAGCCGCCGAAGAACCGCACTGTGATGCGTGATCCTGTTGTGGCATAGGTCTCTTTGCGCTGCATGGCATCAAAAATAGCTTCACGCGTATTTTCTGTTGCCCAGACCGCAGCATATCCTGAAGCCGCCTGCTGCCAGCCGTAGATACTCAGGCTTGGGTCGGGCGCCTCGATAACCAGGTGTTCCCAGCGATGCGGTTCCGGTTCAACTCCTGAATGCTTACCAAAGAAATTTTCTTCTTCTGCAGTTGACAGCGATGTATGGGAATCAGTGCTGCCTACCATACCAAACTTGAACGGATTGATACCCAGTTCCTGCTCCAACATCAGGCCGGTTTTCAGTGCCTCGCGGGTATACTCCCAACGCAGCATTTCCGGCTTCTTCAGTTCCGTACCATTCAGGTTTGCCTTGTCCCAGGTTTCGTAGTCGGCAAATTCATCATTGGGTGACAGCAGCGGATGTGTTTCGCTGTCGCCCTTGATTTGGGTCACTTCAACCAGTGGCTCCATGCGGGCACGCAGTGCAGCGATCTCAGCAGTAAGCGGTTTGCCGTCAAATGTCTCGACGGTAAACATGCGTCCATTGGAAAGATTGCCATTATGCGGGATCGCGAGAACATCAGTGCCTTCTTTCTGTTCAAACTCAGCCAGCGCTTTCCACAGGTCCTCGGGATTTTTGCTGTCATATTGTGAAAAAGGAACAGTCCGGTTTGCCACGCTGGCATCACCACGAAATATGACATTACGGTGGAGGTTGTAGCCACCAATGGCCGTCCACTCGTAGCCAATCAGGGCTGTAAATCGGCCCGGCTCGTTGTACTGGTCCGCCAGGGCAGTGTAGCTTCTCCAGGCATCGCGGACGATATTGTCACTTTCTATCGGGGTTTTGTCTTCACTGAGTGTTGCGACAATATCCATCGCGGCTTTAAAGACCTGGTCACGGTCTCCGCCATTGAGCATGTCGTACCAGCGTTTACCCGTTTCCTGGGCCAGTATCTCCGGGTTGCCTTTCAGCAGTTGTGGCATCAGTCCATACATTTCTGCATGATCAGAAACAACGAGGAAGTCGAGTGGCCGCGACAGCTTTGCGCGTAATCCGTGGGTAGTAGTGACCTCATCACCTCGGGCAAATCTAAGTGCTGCTTCCTGCCCCAGCGTATTCATCGTCCCGGCATCAACTGAAATGGCCGTATGCAGATGAGTATCTCCCCACATCACCTGGGTAGGAAATTCTCGCCCGGCGTAGGGAGAGAATTGCTTTTTCGTCAGCGCACTGGCAACTCCCTCTTTGTCAGGGAGGTATTCCTGGGCATATACAGTATTATGAAATGTAAATATCGAGAAAAGAATAGTGGTGAGTAATAGAGGTGTCATTATTGTTTTCTCCTAAAAGGCATCTCTGATAATAATTCTTTCAACCTGTATAAATCGTATGAAATACACTTGATCCATCAGTATATCAAACAGGATGTTAAACATTAATCAATCAACCAGGGCAGTTGCAGTCTACTGAACACGGCTTAGCAGAGCACTCTGTAAATCGTATTTATTCAGAATTCTGCATGAACCTGATATTGAATAATCGAGAGTAACGTGCAAGTAAAAAAAAGTAAAATTTCGTAAGATATAATACAACCTCTGTAGATTAGGTATGTTCTGGTGTTTCACTCTTTAGCTATGTCCTGAACCAATTGAATCAAAATGTACTACTCAGAAAAATTCAATAGCATCACACACCTGGTCGGTGCTGTCCTGTCTATTATGGGGCTGGGTTCGCTGATAACTGTTGCCGTTCAGCAACAGGATTTTTTACTTTTTATTGGTTTCATTACTTTTGGCCTGACCCTGGTCATGCTTTACAGCGTTTCTACCCTGTACCACAGTTTTGAGAGCCCATTGCTGAAGCGTTTATTCCAGCGGCTTGATCATGTAGCCATATACCTGCTTATAGCAGGTACTTATACCCCATTTATGCTGGTGACATTGATCGACAGCAATGGCCTCTGGATACTAGCCGCGGTATGGGGTCTGGCAATTTTTGGTATTGCACTGGAATTAAGTGTCAAGAACCGTATTGAGGCACTTCAAATTGTGATTTACCTGGTTATGGGATGGCTGGTAGTTATTGATTTTTCGGCGTTAACAGCGGCGTTACCTAAGCCCGGGGTCTACTGGCTAACCGCCGGGGGCATCGCCTATACGGTCGGTGTCATTTTTTATGTGCTGGATCACTGGCATATATTAAAACATTCACACGGGATCTGGCATTTATTTGTTCTGGCCGGTTCAATATTTCATTTCATGGCCATTATTCTCTATGTTAGATAGGGCTTTCCTTGAGAAAGCTGATATTCCACGGGCTTTCATTTCTTCAAGCCCGCGGCGTTATTCTCAGTAGATTTTTCTCTGTTAATTAATAGTCTGAATAACAGTAAAAGCGCCCCTGATATCGCCTTTATTGAAGCCGGTAGCCATATCGTCTGGATACAGGGCATTTAATTCTGCCGCAACAGGCTCTGTGATATTTCCACCGTGGCAGTTGAGGCAAACATCGCCGGTGGGGATGGCCTTCATGTAACGGAATACCTGCTGGCCGTCGAGTTCACTGACTTCGCCGAACTCAATCTTGTCGGCTGCCTCGCCACTTGCCTTTCGCTGCTCAAACTGCTTGAGCACTGATTCTTCCCATGCATCGGGCTTGTTATTTTGATTGCGATATTTCAGTGAAGTACGGCTAATCTTTAGACCTTGTGCATCAGAGACAGCACTCGTGATCGGGGAGGCTACCGTATGACAAAGGGTGATGGACTTAACCGGACCGTCGGCTTTCATTGATTTCTGCAGTGTGCTTTTCAGTTCACCACCAAGCGCTTTTACAGCAGCCCGGCTTTTTTGTGTCAGCTGTTCTGTATCGACTGCGTGTACCTGGCTGAATGGAAAGAGTCCAATGATGATATAAAGTGCTATTTTTTTCATATTAATTCTCGGGATTTTGTAGGTTATAAGTATTGCCTCATGTGGAATCGGTAGTAGGCTAATCCATATATTCCACACGGTTAGCAAGTCTACCAACTTGAAA
>JARFQI010000056.1 GCA_029287855.1 Arenicellales bacterium
CAATAACATAGCCTGAGAGCACAAAAAATACCATTACCGCTTCTCTGGCAAATAGTATTTTAATTTCAGAAGATATTATCTTTAGCTCAATCGCATGATAAAGAAATACAATGAAAGCGGCTGAAAAACGTAATACATCTAAGGAACCTCTGATTAATTCTAATAATTTGCGATAATACGTCATCCTAACGAACAGTGAAATTAATGATGCGCCAACAATCTTTTCAAGCTGAAGAATTTGAGAAATACCGCAAACCGACACGTAAAGAAATCTTTCTTAAAGATATGGAACAGATCATTCCCTGGAAAGAGCTGTGTCAGGTTATCAAGCCTTACTATCCCAGACCAAAAGGTGCAGGTAGACGACCTATAGGCATCGAGAGAATGCTTCGTATTCATTTTCTACAGCATTGGTTTGCGCTTTCTGATCCAGCGGCCGAAGAAGCATTATATGACTCCCGTGCAATGCGTTCTTTTGTTGGTATTGATCTTGGCCAGGAGCCGGTTCCGGATGAAACGACTATTTGCAAGTTTCGTCACTTGATGGAGCGTCATAATCTGGGCGATGCCTTGTTTCATAAAGTGAATGACTACTTGGCTGAGAATGGCATGAAGGTCGCCCGTGGCACTATTGTTGATGCAACGATAATCAATGCCCCGAGTTCTACCAAGAACAAGGACAAGGCACGTGACCCGGACATGCATCAGACCCGTAAAGGAAACCAGTGGTACTTTGGCATGAAGGCCCATATTGGTGTGGATAGTAAGAGCAAGCTGATTCATTCAGTTGTGGCCACCGCTGCCAACGTGCATGACTCTCAAGTGCTTGATGATTTACTCCATGGAGATGAATCCCGCCTTTGGGGCGATTCAGCTTATTCAGGGCAAAAGGAAACACTGCGTGAACATGCGCCAAATGCAAAAGACTTTACCAACAAAAAAGGCTGTCGGAACAAGTCACTGACGGATGAAGAGAAATCAAAGAACAGCACAAAATCCAGTGTACGAGCTAAGATCAAGCATGTCTTTCATATTATGAAACGGCAGTTTGGATTTACCAAAGTGCGATTCCGTGGACTTGATAAAAATGCGACACACTTATTTACAAACTGCACTCTTATTAATCTGGTGTTATCGAAGAAGCGGTTATTGCGACTTGCACAGGCGTAGTGTGTCTAGAATATGGGATTTGATGAATAACGCATCAAATTACAACAATTATCGATGGATAATCATCACTTCTGAACATGAATGAGTGCTTTAACGAAAATCAAAATGATGATTTTAAAAAAAGCTTAATGATCAGAGATTCCTTAAATAACAGTTGTTGGGATCTGCAAAAGACAATTTGAATGTGCAGAGCTGTAACGTAGCCAGCTATCTCATAGCATGACTTTTCCCGCATTTTTGTAGATGAATCTGCTTATGTTTTAAGCTCTCTTATACATCAGTTTAGGCACGCACTTCCAGATCAGGGCTCGGGCAGCGGTAGTGTTCAGGAACCGTCTATCAGGGGTGACGCCTATACGTCCGAGATCAAGTCTGTCAGCATCGAGGCAAACCTTGATCGTCAGGTCCGGATGTTGGATTTGCTCATGATGGATGGTTATCGCTTCGGTAAGTAATGCCAGGCGGTCCTGGCCGATATCAAAATATGAACCATGCAGGTCGAAGGCCAGGTTCGCGGCACGATCACCATGGCCGGCATCGGCAACCTCTGTTTGCCGGCAGCTGTCGTGAATATATGCGAACAGGTCACAGACTTCCAGGTCAGGGCTTTCTCGCAGTTCTTCGGCAATCCAGTGTGCGTTGCGTCTTACCCTGCGCCAGTGAGTGACTCCGTGTATACCGTTGATGTCGAGTTTGAACTGCTCGATGAGATAATTACTCAGTTTCTCGCTAATGATGCCGCACATAGGATTCCTTCCTTTACCTTTTGTATTTCAGTCTAATGCAAAAAGATGGCGTAGTTATGGTGGCTTCATGGTGATTCAGTGAGAATGCAGAACAATCACCGGCTAGATAGAATCTCGGGAGGCTAGTTGTAAAATGTAGATCTAAGCGACGCAACAGCTAAACCTGTGCAGCTGTCCTGGCTGGTTGAGCTCAGCTGTTTCTTGTTCTGATATAGCGGCCGTTTTCAAAAGCTGAGAAACAGGCATCCAGTAGAGGGTTCGTAATCGGGCTGAGATCTGTAGCCGGCTCAAGGTTCTGTTGTGCTACATAGGTTTCCTGCAGCTCATTGTCTACAAGAACCCGGTACCAGGGCTCGTCTTTAGGCGGTCGGCTTCTGGCGATATTCTCGTACCATTCATCCGTCAGCATAAACTCAGGGTCTACGTCATAAACCACTCCGCGGTAACCGAAGAGTTTATGATGTACCAGTTGACCAATGTTCCACTTAGCCTGTTGCATTGCCTGATCCGACTATTCTTACCTCGTTCACAGCTGAAATACTACCAGGTATTATTATATCACCGCTTTCCTGAGTTGTTTTTTACTTCCTGATCAACACGCAAGCAGTAATTCTGCCAGTATTGGGTGTAATTTGAGCCGAGTTCATGCAGGTATTTCCAGTCATATAAACCTGAATGATGGCCATCGTCAAAGAACAGCTTAACAGCGTAGTTCCCAACCGGCTTTATATCACTGATGCAAACGTTCTGTTTTCCCGTGACGAGTATGCTGTCGCTGCCGCGGCGGCCACGAACTTCGCTGGAAGGGGAATAGACACGCAGGTATTCCCACGGTAAATCATAATGATCACCATTGTTGAACTGTATCTCCAGTGAGCGTGATCGCTTGTGCAGTATGATATCTAAGGGTTGTATTTTTTGCATGACAAAGAGATTGATGAGCGCAAGAGTAAACAATAGTTATTCTGACAGAATGCTTCTGGCGCAGGCAGTTAAATAGGCGGAAAATACCCTTGTCAGTATTGTGAGTACCCTGTTACAGGGTAAATTCGAATCTACTCGTGCTAGCAAGAGACGATTACTCGTTTAGCAGATTCGCTGTAGATTATGTAAAAATACACTGCTCTAAAAGGGAAAGGGGAATATATGACGGATCAAAAGATTGCCCTTGTACTGGGTAGCGGCGGTGCGAGAGGAATGACCCATATCGGGGTTATCAACTGGCTCGAAGACAATGGATTTCAGATCAGTACGGTAGCAGGCGCCTCGATGGGGGCGCTTGTCGGCGGGGTATATGCTGCCGGCAAACTGCAGGAATATTCAAATTGGCTTCAGGCCATGACGCGCAGTGATATCGTCAAGCTGCTGGATTTCTCATTCGGCACCAGCGGTCTGTTTAAAGGTGACAGGATCATCGAGGCCCTGGAGCAACTCATCGGTACTCATATGATAGAAGACCTGCCTGTGTCATATACTGCCGTTGCTGCAGACGTCGAAACCGGCAAGGAGGTTTGGCTCAATGACGGCCCGTTGTTCGATGCCATCCGTGCATCAATTGCACTACCAATGTTTTTCACCCCCTTCAAATACAAGGGCAGGATGCTGCTGGATGGCGGCTTGCTAAACCCGGTACCTATAGCTCCAACCTTTATCGATGAACCCGACATCACTATCGCGGTAAATCTTGGTGGAGAACCGGATGCTGAGCTTGATGTGGAAAGTAAAAAGCGGCAGCAAGAGAGTAATAGTTTTGAAAAATATCATGAAAAGATTCTCAGCTTCATTGCCGGATTGCAAACCTCCGGCAGTGACACAGCTTTGCAGAGAGACTGGGACCTGATTGATTCAGTCTCACGCTCCTTTGAAACCATGCAGGGGACGATTGCACGTATGAAGCTGGCGGCCTATGCCCCTGATTATGTCATCGAAATACCACGTAACGTTTGCCGGAGCCTGGAATTTGACCGAGCGAAGGAAATGATTGAGTTTGGCGAGAAAAAAGCTGCTGAGGCACTTGGAGAGTTGCTGAAAAGCCACTGATTATCCAATTAACCACGATTCCCAGACTGATTTTGGGAAATATGACGTGGATCAAAGAATTGGCTATTTTGCTGTGATATTAAATTAAGCTGTTGGTACGTGTCGGTGCCAATATTTCACCAAAAAACAGCAGAATTCTCAGTATGAACAAAATAGGTGACTTAGTCGCTGGTGTTTCGCAAGCTGATATTCAGCGCATGCCTGCATGGCTGGATTTCCTGCAATCGACTACTGGTCTGCTGCTGGCGCTCTTCATGTGGGGGCACATGGCATTCGTTTCCAGCATCCTTATCAGCAAGGACGCGATGTATGCCGTGACGCGTTTTTTCGAAGGGGAGTATTTTTTTGGCAAGCCGTATCCTGCCATTGTTACTTTTATTGTCTCCCTGATATTTTTGATATTTATCGCGCATGCTGCACTGGCAATGCGCAAATTTCCCTCAAGCTATCAGCAATACCGGGTATTCCTGGCTCATAGAGAACGCCTGCAGCACAGCGATACCAGCCTCTGGCTGATCCAGGCAGTCACAGGGTTTGCCATGTTTTTTCTCGGTACCGCACACCTCTACACCATGATGACGCATTCTGCTGATATCGGTCCATTTGCTTCGGCAGACAGGGTATGGAGCGGCGGCAGCTGGATGCTGGATCTGCCGCTGCTGCTTGCAGTTGAGTTTCATGGTGGCATTGGTCTATATCGCCTGGCGGTGAAATGGGGCTGGTTCGACGGCAGTAACCCGCGGCGTAACCGTATCCGTCTAAAGCGCTTTATGTGGGGCATGATTGGTTTTCTGCTGGTGCTGGGCATGATGTCCCTGGCAGCCTATATCAAAATTGGTCAGGCCCATGCTGGAAAGGTTGGCGAACATTACATCCCACCAGCGTTGCAGCAGCCGATAAACCAGGTTGAGCAAAAATGAAGATTGTCTATACCGATGTGCTTGTCATTGGCGGCGGCCTGGCTGGGCTCAGGGCGGCTATTGCTGCGAAGCGGCGCGGTCATGATGTGCACATCCTCAGCCTGGTACCGCCGAAGCGATCACATTCGGTCGCCGCCCAGGGGGGTATGCAGGCAAGTATAGCCAATAGCATTAAAGCTGCCGGAGACAATGAAGATTTACACTTTCACGACACTGTCCGCGGCAGCGACTGGGGTGCTGATCAGAACGTAGTCCGCATGTTTGTCAACACAAGCCCTAAAGCTGTTCGTCAACTGGCTGCCTGGGGCGTTCCATGGAATCGTGTGCGCAAAGGCGAGCGTGAGGTCTTTATCGGCGGTAAGAGCGCAATGCTGACTGAAAGCGAAGCTGCCCATGGATTAATTACAGTGCGCGACTTTGGCGGCACGCAAAAATGGCGTACCTGCTTTGTTTCTGACGGTACCGGCCACTCAATGTTGTATACAGTTAGCGACCAGGTGATTGCGAATAGCATCCCGGTGACAGAAAGAGTGGAAGCGATGAGCCTGATCCATGACGGCCAGCGTTGTTATGGTGCCATCGTACGCAACCTGGTCACGGGTGAGCTGTCTGCCTGGGTTGCCAGGGCAACCTGCATGGCTACCGGTGGCTTTGGACGCATTTATCGTGTCAGTACCAATGCAGTCATCAACCAGGGAATGGGTGCCGCGATTGCCCTGGAAACCGGCGTTGCGACCCTCGCTAACATGGAGGCGATACAGTTTCATCCGACCGCGATATTTCCTGCTGGCATCCTCGTCACTGAAGGTTGCCGTGGAGATGGCGGACTGCTGCTGGATGCACAGCGACATCGATTTATGCCTGACTATGAAGCGGAAAAAAAGGAGCTGGCTTCGCGAGACGTGGTCTCGAGGAGAATGGAGCAGCATATCGCTAGCGGTGCTGGCGTTAATACACGTTATGGTGACCACCTGTGGCTAGACATCACAATGCTGGGCGAGGCGCATATCGATAAAAATCTCCGTGAAGTGAGAGAGATCTGTCAATATTTTCTTGGTATCGACCCGGTCAGTGACCTCATTCCCGTGAGACCAGCACAGCATTATTCGATGGGTGGCATTCGCACTCGTCCCAGTGGTGAAAGTACAAACCTCAAGGGTCTGTTTGCCTGCGGCGAAGCATCATGCTGGGATATGCACGGGTTTAATCGTCTCGGCGGTAACTCGGTTGCTGAAACTGTTGTTGCCGGCATGATTGTAGGTGAGTATATCGCTGATTTTTGTCAAGGCACTGACAGTGACATTGATATATCAACTGCGCAGATTGCGGACTTTATGAAACGCGAACAGCAGGCCATAGATTCGCTGCTGGCATCACAGGGAACTGAGAGTGCCCCCGACATCATGCGTGAGATGCAGACACTAATGACTGATCAAGTTGGTATCTTCCGCAGCCATGAGCAGCTGCAGGAGGCAGTGGAACAGCTGCAGCTGCTGCGTGAGCGCAGCAAGGATATCGGGCTCAGCTATAAATCACCTGCGGTGAATCCCGAACTGGTGACGGCCTACCGCGTACCGCGAATGCTCAAGCTGGCATTATGTGTGGCCTATGGAGCACTGCAACGTACCGAGAGTCGTGGTGCCCATTATCGTGAGGATTACCCGAAACGTAACGACCGTGACTGGCTCCGACGTACCCTGGCAACCTGGCCCTCCAGCGAACAGTCGCTGCCGAACCTGGCCTATGAAGAACTGGATGTTATGTCCATGGAACTGCCTCCAGGCTGGCGTGGTTATGGCGAAAAAGACTTCATCGAGCATCCGCATGCAGCCAGCAGGCTGGCCGAGATAGAACGGATTAAGCAAAACATGCCGGATGCGGATCGCCATGAAATCCAGTCTGCATTGATGACATACGAAGAACTCTTGCCAGCACGCTATCGCGGTCGCAATCAGCGCCTCAGGGATGTTAGCGAATGAATACAAAAGCAGAAAGACGACAACTGCAGATTCATGTTCTTCGCTACAACCCGCAGGACCCCGATAGCCCACCTCGGATGCAGACTTATGAGATCGAGGAGGCTGACAACATGACGTTGTTCATGGTGCTCACTGATATTGGTGAGCACCAGGATGCATCACTACAATTTGATTTCGTCTGTCGAGCCGGTATCTGTGGCAGCTGCAGCATGCTTATCAATGGTCGACCAGGTCTGGCCTGTCGTACATTGACGAAAAATCTCGGTGAGAAAATCACGCTTGCGCCATTACCAACCTTCGAACTGATCGCTGACCTGTCGGTAAACACGGGCAAATGGATGCGGGCAATGAGTGAGCGACTGGAAACCTGGTGTCATAACGGCGATGTTGTTGATTTAAATAAACTCGAACCGCGCATGGAACCGGAGTTGGCGGAACAGATTTATGAGCTTGAACGCTGTATTGAGTGCGGCTGCTGTATAGCCGCTTGCGGGACGGCGCAGATGAAAGAGAAATTTACCGGCGCGGTAGGACTGAACAAGATTGCCCGCTTCAGGCTCGATCCGCGTGATCATCGCAGTGATGCAGACTACTATGAATTCATCGGTGATGATGACGGCATCTTTGGCTGTATGTCTCTGCTCGGATGCAACGATCTCTGTCCCAAGGATTTACCCTTACAGACACAGATCGCTTTCCTGCGACGCAAGATGCTGCTGACAGGGCTGAAAGGGAATAGCTCCGGCTAATAGATCATAGATCTATATACGATAGGTCAGATTTAGGAGTTATCACTATCTACTATTACCTCACCTGGTTGACATATTTTTAATAGTCCAGCAACAAATATGGCTGTCGGAATAATTCTGACGGAATTATTTCTGAATGACCTAATTTGGTGCGGCATGTTAATTATTAGTGCAATTCTAGTGGTGGCCATAAAAATATTTTGCTCAGACTAAACGGTAATCCCCGATTCTGTTCATATATACTGGCAATACATATTTATTGGCGTGATTATTGCTTCACGTTTCATCAAACGTACATATTAATCATGTATGTTTAATCTATATATTATAAATACACAGGAGAGAAAGATGAATATGCAGGAAGTCAGGGGTATGGCAAAAGAATTAGGCGTAAAAACATCGCGTATGAGCAAGATGAACTTGATCAAGGCTATTCAATTGTCTGAAGGAAACTTTAACTGTTTTGCTTCGGCAGTTGGCGGTGAATGTGATCAGCAGGAATGTGTATGGCGTGCAGACTGTTTTACGGCTGCAACTAAGCTGCAAAGCTAGAGCCATTCATAGAGTAGGTGTTTAAAAGAGAAGGCTAACCGGAAAAAGAGTAAAACTATTACAGTTACAGTATAACTATCGATCGGCCAGGGCTTGCTGGTAGAGGCTGATATAGTGATCAGCACTGGATACCCACGAAAAATCTTCGCTCATAGCGTTAGTTTGCAGTTGTCGCCATAGTTGCGGCTGTTGATATAACGAAAGTGCGTGCTGTACCGCAGCGAGTAACGCCGGTGCAGTCTGGTTTTTCAGGATAAATCCGTTTGCAGTGCCATCCTCAATGTTTTCTTTACTGGCATTGACAACAGTATCAGCAAGCCCACCGACGTTAGTAGCTATCGGCAATGTACCGTAGCGCAGGCTGTACATCTGGTTAAGACCGCAGGGCTCAAAAGTAGAGGGCATCAGGTAAATATCACTGGCTGCCTCAATCATGTGAGAGAGTGTCTCATCGTAACCGATGATGACCTTGAAGCGCTCTGTATGCCGATTCGCCCATTCAATCAACTGCTGCTCATAATGCGCTTCGCCTGTGCCCAGTATCACCAGTTGAACCGGCATAGTTAATAAGCTTGGCAGGCTCGGTAAAATAATATCCAGGCCTTTTTGCTGCACCAGGCGGCTTATCATACCTATCATTGGTATGTTTGCATCAACGGGCAGTGAAAGCTGCTTTTGTAACGCGATTTTATTGAGCGGTTTTTTACTTAATGAGCGGCGATTATATTTTTGTGCCAGGTGAATATCAGTTCCCGGGTTCCAGTGCTTTTCATCTATGCCATTGAGAATCCCGGAAAGGTGATGCACGCGATTCTGCAGCAGGCCATCAAGTCCATAGCCGAATTCTGGTTGAAGAATTTCACGTGCATAGCTGGGACTTACCGTGGTGATTTTATCTGCGTAGGCAAGGCCACCTTTGATAAATGAAAAGTAGTCGTAAAATTCAACTCCATGCATGTGCCATAGCTCGACAGGGAGATGCAGATCATTAAAGGTTTGCCTGTCGAAGACACCCTGGTAAGCAAGATTATGAATAGTAAAAATAGTCACCGGCCTTTCAGGTTGCAGGCTTAATAATGCAGGAACCAGCCCGGTCTGCCAGTCATTGCAATGACTAACATCCGGTTGCCAGTTTAGTCCCAGCTTGTTCAAAGAAATATCCACTGCTGCATGGCAGAAAACAGCAAAACGTAGCGCATTATCAGGCCATGCCTGTCCATTGCTGTCTGCATAAGGTCCACCTGGACGGTTGAATAGTACCGGGCAATCTACCAGCCATACTATGACGTTGCTGCCAGGAAGTTTTGTTTCAAGTATCTGTACTGGAAGATTGTAATAAGTGTATTCAGCAACAAGCTTACTACTGCTGATTTTGTCCAGAACCTGGGAGTAGGCCGGCAATAATAGTCGTACATCCTGCGATTCTTTAAGCAGGGCAACCGGCAAGCTGCCTGCAACATCTGCCAGTCCACCCGTTTTGATCAGGGGAAAAGCTTCGCTGCTGATATATAAAACTTTACTCACTATGTCTTTTTAAGTATCAGGCCCGCCAGTGGTGGAAGGCCGAGGCTCAAAGATGCCGGCCGGCTCATCCATGCATCACTTTCCGCGTGAAGAATCGAATGACTGCCTGCATCGCTGCCTGAATAAAAACTGGAGTCTGAATTAAATATGACTTCATAGTCGCCGGCTTCAGGCACACCTATACGATAATTTTCACGAATCACCGGTGTGAAATTGAGCACAACGATAATTGATTCGTTATTACTTTTTCTCAGGTAAGACAGCACAGACTGGTCAGTGTCGTTGCAGTCAATCCATTCAAAGCCCACCGGATCAAAGTCATACCTGTGCAGTGCTGCTTGCTGCTTATACAGACCATTGAGATCGCCGACCAGTCGTTTTACCCCGGCATGATATGGGTACTGTAGAACATACCAGTCGAGAACCGAATCATGGTTCCACTCACCACCCTGGGCAAACTCACAGCCCATAAACAGGAGTTTTTTACCGGGGTAGGTGAACATGTAGGTATATAGCAGACGCAAGTTTGCAAAGCGCTGCCATTCATCACCCGGCATTTTATACAGCATCGATCCTTTACCGTGCACCACTTCATCATGTGAAAACGGCAGTATGAAGTTTTCGGTAAACAGGTAAAGCAGGCCAAACGTTAATTGGTTATGGTGATAGTGACGATATACAGGATCATAGGCAAAGTAGTTAAGAGTGTCGTGCATCCAGCCCATATTCCATTTCATGCTGAAGCCCAGCCCACCGAGGTTGGTTGGCCGTGTAACCTGTGGCCAGGCAGTGGATTCTTCTGCCATTATCATGGTACCTGGGTAGTCGGCATGGGTGACAGTATTTAGCTCACGAAGGAATTCAATGGCCTCAATATTTTCATTACCGCCATGCAGGTTAGGTATCCAGTCATCGACTTCGCGGGAATAATCCAGGTAGAGCATTGATGCCACTGCATCAACGCGTAAGCCATCGAGGTGACATTCCTCCAGCCAGAATACGGCACTGGAAATGAGGAAATTCTTAACTTCATTGCGACCGTAATTATAAATTAATGTGCCCCAGTCCCGGTGCTCCCCGCGACGAGGATCCTCATGTTCATACAGTGTAGAGCCATCAAAACGTGCGAGTCCATGTGCATCCTTGGGGAAATGGGCAGGCACCCAGTCGAGTAATATGCCGATATTATGTTGATGACAGTAATCGACAAAATAACGAAAATCTTCAGCTGTGCCAAAACGGCGTGTTGGAGCAAAATAACCGGTAGTCTGGTATCCCCACGACGCATCAAGCGGATGCTCTGTAATTGGCAGCAGTTCGATGTGGGTGAAGCCGGTGTCGCAGACATAGTCAACCAGCCGGTGGGCCAGTTCACGGTAATTCAGGAATTCGCCATCTTCATCCCGTTGCCAGGAACCGAGGTGGCATTCATATATGGACAGCGGTTCATGCAGCCAGTCGTTTTCTTTCCTGCTAACCATCCACGCATCATCCTGCCAGCTGTACGATGAATTGCCCCTGGTGACAGAGGCTGTTCGCGGACGTAATTCAAGCTGTTGCGCATAGGGATCTGATTTTGAGAGTATTTCTCCAGAGTTACGATTACTAATTTCAAACTTATACAGAGTTCCCTCTGCCAGTCCGGGTATAAACAATTCCCAGACACCGCTGCCGCCCCGTGAGCGCATCGGGTGTCGACGGCCATCCCAGTTATTAAAATCACCGATGACACTGACACGTGAGGCATTAGGTGCCCATGTCGCAAATAATATTCCTTCAATTCCGTCTATGGTTTTCTCGTGAGATCCAAGAATCCGGTATATATGCAGATGCCTGCCTTCGGAAAAGAGATGAAGATCAAAATCACTGATCTGGGGAGAGAAGCTATAGGGGTCATAGTATGACGTCACATTGTCGCTGGCATCGGTTCGGTTGAGCAAATAATGCTCTCCGAGGTTCTCCAGATCATCTGAGCAGACAAAAAAATCGCTCTCAGCCAGTCGCTCAGCTGGAATGTTTCTTTCCGTTACGCTTAACTCGCGAGTATCGGGCGAATAAAAAAGCAGAAAGTCTTTATGATGAATAGCCTGGTTGCCCAGTACATTGAAGGGATCGTGGTGGCTCGCATGGGCAATCTTGTTCAGATCATCCTGCATAACATCTAGCCTGGCAGTGATTGATTGAGCCTTATTTTTTGCTGAAGACTTGGGAGATTTCTTTGGGGACATTGTCCGACGGTTCCAGTGTTGTATTTTAATGCAGTTTATAAGCGTATTATGTGCCTATCGATCAAAGCTTCCAAGCAAGTTCTGTACATACCTCAATATTATTTATGTATGCTCATTGAAAAAGCTCACTTTATGGCCAACATCTATTATATCTATACCGAAATCAGGCCTTAAAGTGTATATAATGTGCACTAAAATAAGGCATATTGATTTTCCTGCTTTAGTCTTAGCACAATAGAGGGGCGCTTCGTTGTGATGATTAGCGGATTTACGCTTTGATGGCGAATGCTGGTATATGGCCTGGTTTTTGCAATACAAAATTATAATATGTTATTTACACTCCGGTTCCTCTACTGGTGCCTGATTGTAAGCTACTCCTGAATGAAAGTGAGAAAGACACGTATGAACACAGAGCAGTCGCCAAGATTTATTAGTAATTTAACCCGGAATACCCTTGCATTGATAATGGCAGGTGGCCGTGGTTCACGCTTGAAGCACATGACAATGTGGCGGGCAAAGCCTGCTGTTCCGTTTGGCGGCAAGTTTCGTATTATTGATTTTCCGCTTTCAAACTGTATTAACTCGGGTATTCGCAGAATTGGTGTGCTTACGCAATATAAAGCGCACTCCCTGATCCTGCATATACAAAAAGGCTGGGGGCATTTTCGCGGTGAATTTGGCGAATTCGTCGAACTTTACCCGGCACAGCAGCGGATAGAGGCTTCCTGGTATTCCGGCACAGCTGATGCAATCTACCAGAACGTAGATATTATTCGTTCGCACGACCCGGAATTTGTTTTGATCCTGGCGGGTGACCACATTTATAAAATGGACTACGGTGCAATGCTGGCAAAGCATGTCGAGAATGAGGCAGATGTTACTGTAGGCTGCATTGAAGTACCAATTGAACAGGCCTCTGAATTTGGTGTGATGGGAGTGGAAGATGATTTCCGTATAAATAGCTTTGCTGAAAAACCGGAAAATCCGACGCCTATGCCTGGCAGGAAGAATGAAGCCTTATGTTCAATGGGAATCTATATTTTTAACAAGGACCTGTTGTTCGAGTTATTAATTCGCGATGCAGACACACCAAACTCCAGTCATGATTTTGGCAAGGATGTGATTCCTCACGCCATAGAGAAATACCGGGTGTATGCCTATCCATTTACTGATTCCAGCACTGGTATTCAAGCTTACTGGCGTGATGTTGGTACCATCGATGCATTTTGGGAAGCCAATATTGAATTGATTGGCGTCACACCTGAACTTAATCTCTATGATAACGAATGGCCTATCTGGACTCACCAGGAGCAATTGCCACCGGCCAAGTTTATCTTCGATGCGGATGACAGACGGGGGATGGCGGTTGATTCAATGGTCTCTGGCGGTTGTATTATTTCCGGTGCGCTTGTTCGCCGCTCATTACTTTTTTCAAATGTCACAGTTTCCAGTTATACCACGATTGTATCTTCGGTAGTTTTGCCCGATGTGACAATTGGTAAAAACTGTGAAATTAACAATGCCATCATTGACAAGGGCTGCTCAATACCAGATGGAACAATAATCGGACACAATATTGAAGACGATAATGAACGTTTTTATGTTTCGCCGAAGGGTGTTGTTCTGGTAACGCCGGATATGCTTGGCCAGGAATTTCATCACGTCAGGTAATAGAGTTTCCATAAACCAAAGAATATTAAACTGGATACATCCCTGAGCTTCCGGGATAGTTGTTCACTATGTCAAAAGATAAAAATAAAGCACACCCGTTAAATGTAGTCATCTACTGGCATATGCATCAGCCAGAGTATCGTGACCTGCGCAGTGGCGAGTACCATTTGCCATGGACATACCTGCATACCATCAAAGATTACATCGATATGGCAGCGCACCTTGAGAATAGCAAAGGGGCACGAGTCGTTGTAAATTTTGCGCCAGTACTGCTGCAACAAATCGATGATTATGCGCAGCAGCTTGAAGGTTATTTACATCATGGCAAGGCACTGAGAGACCCTCTTTTATCCGCACTTGCTGACCCGGTTTTGCCGCATGACACCGAGAGCCGCATACATATCATCAAATCGTGCATGCGTGCCAATAAAGAACGTCTGATTGACCGTTTCGAAGCCTTTACGACATTGACTGAAATGGCTGAAACAGCGCTGATCAATACGGAACGACTTTCTTATTACTCGGAACAGTTTTTTGCGGACCTGCTGGTCTGGTATCACCTGGCATGGACTGCCGAGACCGTTCGCAAGAACGACAATAGAATTATTTCCCTGATGAAAAAAGCCAGGGATTTTAGCTTGCATGACCGTCATGTACTGGTAGGTCTATATTATGAACTTATCAGTGGTGTAATTGGACGATACAGGAAGCTGGCAGAGCAGGGCAGGATTGAACTGTCAATGACGCCGTATGCACATCCAATTGTCCCCTTACTCATCGACATTGAATCAGCCAGGCAGGCAATGCCTGACATAGAACTGCCTGTTGCATGCGACTATCCCGATGGCCTGGAAAGAAGTCGCTGGCATATGAAAAAAGGCGTTGCAGTATTCAAGCATTATTTCGGCTTTGAGCCACGAGGTTGTTGGCCATCAGAGGGAAGTATTAGCAACGAGATGGTTGAGTTATGTGCTGAGATGGGAATTAAATGGCTGGCCAGCGGTGAAACCGTATTAAGAAATTCACTACAAAAATCGTCAACAGAACCGGACGACTGTATTCACGCAGCATATCAATACCGTGAAGCAGCGACTGCCTGCTTTTTCAGGGATGACGGTCTGTCAGATTTAATAGGGTTTAAATATTCTGACTGGCATGCTGATGATGCGGTGGCGAATCTTGTAAGCCACCTCGAACGCATCGCAGAAGACTGCAGAGGTAAACCTGATGCTATCGTCTCTATCATCCTCGATGGTGAAAATGCCTGGGAGTACTACCCTGAAAATGGTTATCACTTCCTCAGCACCATGTATGAAAAGCTCAGTCAGCATAATGAGCTTAAGTTGACAACCTATAGTGAATACCTTCAGTCAAACTCCGAAAGGCAGGCATTGCAGGAAATTGTTGCCGGAAGCTGGGTTTATGGCACATTCTCAACATGGATAGGTGAAAAAGATAAAAACCGCGCCTGGGACATGCTTATCGAAGCTAAAAAGGTTTATGACAGAGTCATCAAAGAATGCACACTATCTGATGAAGAACTGGTTCTTGCTGAAATGCAATTGGCGACATGCGAAAGCTCGGACTGGTTCTGGTGGTTTGGTGAATATAATTCGGCAGAATCCGTCATCGCGTTTGATGAGCAATATCGCATGCATTTAAGTAATTTGTACCAATTGTTAAATGTAGAGCCTCCCGAATACCTGTCTAAAGCCTTCTCTTTCGGCTCAGGTGATCCTGTAATGGGCGGTGTTATGCTGCCTGGCAAGCACCAGTAATATGGAAACACATCGTTCTGCTAATGGCGTGAAGAGAGACCGCCGTGCAGGCATATTACTTCACCCAACTTCATTGCCCGGTCCACTCGGACATGGCGACTTCGGCCATCAGGCCTACCGGTTTATTGAATTCCTCAATACCAACGGCTTCAAAGTCTGGCAAATGCTGCCGCTGGGGCCGACACATGATGAGAAATCTCCTTACCAATGCCTTTCTTCCCATGCGGGCAATCCTTTACTGATCAGTATTGACTGGCTCGAGGATAAAGGCTGGCTGGACAGGAAAAAAATCAGGATAAACCTGTCAGAGGAAAGTCATCGCCGTTATTGCCTGCAACAGGCTGCTGAAAAGTTTTACCTGCTAGAAGACGATGAATGGATAGCTAGAATTGAGGAATTTTCACTCGATCATGCCTACTGGCTGGAAGATTTTGCACTGTTCATGGCATTAAAGGGCCGTTACAAGGGTAGTCCATGGTATGAATGGCCTGCAGCGCTACTTCATCGTAAGAAAATCGCACTGGATGCTGCCCGTGCAGAATTGCATGGTGTGATCAGGCAGACAATCTTTGAGCAATTTGTTTTTTTTACACAATGGCAGGAGATCCGTAATTATGCAAAGCAGCATGACATTGAATTGTTCGGGGATATGCCAATTTTTGTCGCAAAAGACAGTGTAGATGTCTGGGCCCAGAGAGAGAACTTTTTAATTGATAATGACGGTGAAATGGATTTTATTGCCGGTGTACCACCAGACGCTTTTTCTGATAGCGGCCAGCGATGGGGTAATCCTTTATACGACTGGGACTACATGCAATCAACGTCTTTCAGGTGGTGGAAAGAACGTTTCACAACACAGTTTAGACTATTCGATATGGTTCGTATCGATCATTTTCGCGGTTTACAGGCCTGCTGGCAGATACCGCAGGAAGACGAAACAGCTATCAATGGCAGCTGGGTAGAAGTTCCCGGAAAGCAGATGCTGAGTGAGCTATTCAAGTCGTTCCACCACCTGCCACTGGTTGCTGAAGACCTTGGCGTCATCACGGACCCGGTTATAGAACTAAAAAATTTTTTTAATCTTCCAGGCATGAAAGTGCTGCAGTTTGCGTTTGATGGAAATAACAACAATCCGCATCTGCCACACCACCACGAGTTTAACGACGTGGTATATACCGGTACTCACGACAATGATACGACTATGGGGTGGGTGAGTGATGAGAGCAATTACGATAAGGATTATCTCAGCGGCTATTCCGGTAACAGTATGGTCTCAGAAGAGACGGGTGTATGGACCATGATCAGAATGGCGATGTCATCGGTTTCGTTTTTATGTATCCTGCCGATGCAGGACCTGCTAATGCTCGACTCATCAGCCCGCATGAATAGACCGGGAACGGTTGACGATCAAAACTGGGACTGGCGATTTGAATGGTCCCAGGTCAAACCTGAAGTACTCGACAATATGTCACATTTTTTTAAATTGTATCAGAGGTAAAAGCATGTCGGAGAACAGTTCATTGTGTACCACAGACTATCCTGTGATGAAAAAACTGCCAACAGACAGTGAATCACTGGCAAACCATTTTGAAAGATTGTTAACCCGCCATCTGGGCCGGTATATCGGCTGTGTTCCTTATTATCTATATGAAGCCTTATCCTTGACTATCCGCTGCCATATTATGTCCGACTGGCGGAATACAGCGATAAAACAGGAAGAAAAAGGCGTAAGAAAAGCCTATTACATGTCACTGGAGTTCCTGATCGGGCGTTCTCTAGGCAACCATATCCTTAATCTTGGCATTGACGACGAATCCAAAGAGGCGATGAACAGATTTGCACTAAATCTTGAAGAGATTCTCAGTGAAGAACATGATGCCGGATTAGGGAATGGCGGCCTGGGTCGACTCGCCGCCTGTTTTATGGATAGTTGCGCAACTCTAAACCTGCCAGTTATAGGCTATGGCATCCGTTATGAATATGGCATGTTTCGCCAGGAAATTGAAAACGGTTTCCAGTTGGAGGAACCGGACCACTGGCTAAGAGATGGCAACCGATGGGAACTCGAAAGACCTGAGGATACCCAGGTAATCAAATTTGGCGGTCACGTTGTTACGATTACTGATGAAAATGGCAACAAGCGCCAGGTCTGGACTGAAACCGAAGATGTGCTGGCAATTCCTTATGATGTACCTATCTCGGGCTATAAGAATGACACGGTTAATACCCTGCGCCTGTGGAGTGCCAGTGCGGCGGATGATTTTAATCTCGAAGATTTTAATGCAGGCAGTTATTCAGAGGCTGTCGAAGCAATCAATGATGCAGAGCATATCACGATGGTGCTTTACCCTAATGATTCCAGCGAAAATGGAAAGGAATTGCGCCTGAAGCAGCAGTATTTTCTGGCCTCTGCAACTTTGCAGGATGTGCTGCGAATGTGGGAGATAAATGAAGGCAGTGACTACAGGCAATTTTCAAAAAAGAATGTATTCCAGTTGAATGATACACATCCAACCATTGCGGTGGCGGAGTTGATGCGCCTGTTAATGGATGAAAAAAACCTGTCCTGGAACGAAGCCTGGAAGATAACCAGTCATACCATGGCATATACTAACCATACACTGCTGCCAGAGGCTCTCGAAAAATGGCAAGTCAGCTTATTTGCAAAACTGCTGCCCCGCCTGTTACAAATAATTTATGAGATTAATGCGCGTTTCCTGCATCAGGTCGCCAACAAGTGGCCCGGTGATACCGACAGACAAATCAGGATGTCAATCATTGAGGAGGGCGGTGTTCAATATGTTCGCATGGCCTATCTTGCTATCGTTGGCAGCTTCTCAGTGAATGGCGTTGCAGCTTTACATTCTCAGTTGCTGGCGGAAGGTTTATTTAAAGACTTTTACGAATTGTGGCCAGAGAAATTCAATAACAAGACCAATGGAGTAACGCCTCGACGATGGGTGGCACATTCGAATCCATTAATGACGCAGATAATTTCAGAAAAAATTGGCACAGGGTGGATTCGTGAATTTAGTGAAATTGATCAATTAAAAGAATATGTCGATGATAAAAAATTTGCCAAACGCTGGTTTACAGTTAAGACAGAGAACAAGCAAAAACTGTCAGACCTGATAAAAGCGGAATGTAATGTCGATTTTGATGTGAATTCTCTTTTCGATGTGCAGGTGAAAAGAATTCATGAGTACAAGCGGCAATTATTAAATGTGTTACATGTTATTCATCTCTATGATCGTATTAAACGCGGCGATACGGAGAACTGGACCAATCGATGTGTTCTTATCGGTGGCAAGGCTGCGCCGGGATATAGACTTGCCAAGTCGACCATTAAACTGATTAACAATGTGGCGGAAGTCATTAATAGTGATCCGCAGGTTGGAGATAAACTCAAGCTCGCTTTCATTCCCAATTATGGTGTTTCGAAGATGGAGGTGATTTGCCCTGGTACTGATTTGTCAGAGCAAATATCAACAGCAGGGAAAGAGGCTTCCGGCACTGGCAATATGAAATTCATGATGAATGGCGCAGTAACAATTGGCACCTATGACGGCGCTAACATAGAAATAATGGACGCAGTGGGAGAAGAGAACTTTTTTCTGTTTGGTTTAAAGGCCGATGAAGTGGTATTGCGGCGGAGTAATTATCATCCTGAACAGGTAATTGAAGAAGATGAGGATCTGAAACGTGTCATGCATCTGATTACCTGCGGTCATTTTAATTCTTTTGAATTTGGTATTTTTGATGAGATTCTGGCATCCGTAATGAACCCCGATGATCCATGGTTAACACTTGCAGATTTCAGAAGCTATGTCGATGCGCAGGAGCAGGTATCCCTGGCCTACCAGGACCGTGATGCCTGGGTGAAAATGAGCATGCTGAACACAGCCAGCAGCGGATTTTTCTCCACTGACAGGACTATGCAGGAATACAATGAAGACATCTGGAAACTTAAGCCGATGTCTTAGCACAGAGCCAGATTATGTCATCAGGCGTCAGGTTATAACATCAGGCTGGTCGCGGTTGCAGCGGGTCTTAATCCCTGAGATGGCATTGGCCACGTCGATTAATTTTGCCAGTGCCGTTTGCGTCGGCATATCGTGCAGTTCCGGGTCGGCGACATAGCGTTCTATATAGATACGCAATGTCGCTCCTTCCGTTCCGGTACCCGAGAGACGGAAGACGATACGAGACTCATCCTCGAATATAATTCTTATACCCTGGTTTTCAGTAACGCTCAGATCAACTGGGTCAGTGTAACTAAAGTCATCAGATAACTTTACTTTGTAGCCGGCATGTTCAGTACCAATCAGCGATGTTGTCAGTGACCGCAGGTTTTGTATTAATTCATTGGCCACATCACTGTCGATGGCTTCATAATCATGACGCGTATAGTAATGTCGGCCAAAGCGAAGCCAGTGAGCTCGGGTGATATCCTCGACTGGTTTTTCCTTAACAGCAATCAGGTTGAGCCAGAATAGCACCGCCCATATACCATCTTTTTCACGTATGTGATCTGATCCTGAGCCAAAGCTCTCTTCTCCACACAGCGTGATCCGCCTGTCATCAAGCAGGTTGCCGAAATACTTCCAGCCAGTAGGGGTTTCATAGCAGTCTATACCGAGTGATTCTGCGACCATGTCGACGGCACGACTGGTTGGCAGCGAACGGGCAACACCGCGGATTCCATCTTTATAGCCGGGAAGCAGGTGGGCATTTGCAGCCATAATCGCCAGGCTGTCACTCGGATTGACGAAGAAATTTTGCCCGATGATCATATTGCGGTCGCCATCACCATCTGACGCGGCGCCAAACCCCGGTGACCCCGGACCAGCATTTAATTTTGCTACCAGTTCCTCAGCATGGGCCAGGTTCGGGTCAGGGTGCCCGCCGCCAAAGTCCTGCAGTGGTATACCATTTATAACCGTTCCATCAGTTGCTGACAGGATTTTTTCAAAGATTACTTTTGCATAAGGACCGGTTACCGCATGCATGGCATCAAAGCACATGGAAAGCAGCCCAGCCTTGAACAGGGATTTAATTTTTACAAAGTCGAATAATTGTTCCATTAACTCTGCATAGTCGCTAACGGAATCGATGACATCAATCTGCATATCGCCGATATAACAGGTATGTTGACGGTCAAGAGCAACGTCATCAGCCTCGGCGATGTGATATTCACCAATACTTCTACTGATTTCGTATGTTGCATCAGTAAAAGATGTTGGAGCAGGACCGCCATTGGCTATATTGAATTTGATGCCGAAATCACCGTCAGGGCCGCCGGGGTTATGGCTGGCTGACAGGATGATGCCGCCGGCTGCCTTGTACTTTCGAATCAGGCAGGAAACAGCAGGAGTAGACAGCAGGCCATTCTCACCGACCATTACCTGCTGAATGCCGTTGGCGGCGGCTATTTTAAGAATAATCTGAATAGCATGATCATTATAATAGCGACCATCACCGCCGAGGATCAGTAATTGTCCTGTTAACTCGGTCGCTACATTAAAAATAGACTGGACGAAGTTTTCCAGGTAATTCGGCTGCTGGAATTCCGTTACCTTTTTCCGCAGGCCGGATGTACCTGGTTTCTGGTCAGTGTAGGGTGTAGTTGATATTGTGTTCGTCTTCATTGGCTTATTCAGTGTTATTACAGGTTATCTATAGAACTATGCATATGGCGGGCCAGATTTCACTGTGTCTATAAAAAATATGGAATCTCGTAATGAACTGCATATTCAGATAAAAATATTGCACTATTATAGTGCGATTACTAATAAATTTATTCAAAAATGTGCACTTAAACACTCACTGAATTAGGTGAAATTGTATAAAAAATGTCTGATATTTCTCTGATTCGTGGTCAACAGCGTACACACTGCAGCAAGATAGTGCATAATTCACATGCATAAATTGCTGGAATATGACAAAAGCTGACTCGATATCATTGATTAAAAAGTGAATCAGATAAATAAATGTGAATATGCAGGGTGCTGGCAAAAATAACTGAATTTGCATTAGTGTATAGCTGCACATGCAGCCGTGTTCAATGAACAGCCTGCATCTATCGATATGCAGTAAATAATACTATAAAAACAACCTGTTGATATGAGTATGAGAATAATTGCCGGTGATATAGGGGGGACCAATAGCAGACTGGTTTTAGCTGAATATACAGCTACTGGCCGACTTGTCCTGGCCGAAAAACACTACCTCAGTGCGGAGTATGATGACTTCGTTGAGGTTCTAATTCAGTTCCTGAATGAGCATGATATCAGGCCCCTTGTTGATGCCGCCTGTTTCGCAATTGCCGGTCCTGTTGAATCAGCTGTCGTCTCACTAACCAATCTACCCTGGAAGATTCGGCGTGAGCAGTTGTGTGACATATTAGAAACTCCTGAGGTTAGTCTCATCAATGATTTTGTTGCTGTAGCGCATGGTATTTCAACGCTTGATTCGAGTGACTTTCTGGTCTTGCAGCAGGGTTTAGCTGCTGAGAATAATCCTGTCACAGCTGATGCGGCAGTTGTTGGTGCAGGCACCGGTCTTGGTGTTGCCCACCTGGTATGGCAAAAAGATCACTATAAACCCTATTCCAGCGAAGCCGGGCACGTTGGATTTGCACCAGAAAATGCTCTGCAGACTGAGCTGCTGGCCTCGCTGCAGCGAACACATGAGCACGTCAGCCTGGAATGGGTTCTGTCCGGTAAAGGTCTGGTTACGATTTATCATTTTTTACATGAAGTGACTGGTCTTCCTGAGTCACCGGATATTCGTGAAGCAATGCATGGTTCTGATCCAGCGCAGGTGATTAGTGAATATGCACTTATACAGAATGACGATTTATGTCTGAGGACGCTGGAAATGTTCATAGACATTTACGGTGCCGCTGCCGGCAATGCTGCATTGCATTATTATCCGATAGCTGAGCTATATATTGCAGGAGGCATTGCAGCGAAAATAAAAAGTAGAATGGCCGATGGACGTTTTACTGCTGCCTTTAATAATAAGGGAGCAATGTCATCGGTATTGCAGAAGATAACAATAAAATTAATAACCCAGGAGAAGGTGGGCCTGTATGGCGCATTATCTTATGCCTGGCAGAGTTACAGAAAACAGGGAGTGTGATGATCTGTTGCAGAATTAATTATTTAAATAAATACTGTCTTAAGAAACTACCGATTATCAGCTGGTCTTATGAGATTGACTGAATTAGCTCTTTACCTGAATATTTAAATATTTTGAATGTTTAATTTAATGGGTGTTTACACTTTTGTGAAACAAAGCCATTACAGAGTCAATAAAATTACTCTGTAATGGCTAGCTTTCAGCACGCTGAAATAATTAGTTTTCAGTGTTGCCTGATAATTGCCTAGTTATTGACATCACCAAACCCGAGGGTCAGGTAAGCAAATGGCCCCTGATAGTTCCAGTCAATGTCAATATCTGCATCTACGTCACCGACATTTTTGAGCGTAGCATCAGCATCGTTGTACAGATAGGCAAGGCCAAAGCCAATATTCTTCCATGGGCGTAACTCTACTGCACCAAAGGCTTTAATGACCGTACCATCAAAATCGTCTCCAATACTGAGACCTATACCGCTCAGATCAGCTTTCAGCGACCACATTGGAGAAAGAGCCTGGGTAATATATATCCCGATAAGAGGCAGTGGATAGGTTTCATCGAAAGCCGTGAATGATGCCGACCCCAGGCCTGGTACAGTAGCGCCCAACTCTGATTTAAGACTGAGAGCGGTTACACCAAGCGCTACTCCGAGTTCAGTGGTTTCAGTTGCAACAAATGACCATCCCAGGGATGCACCTAGCATACCGCTGTCGAAGGTTGCACCAATTGAAGTACCCGCAGGAACGGTAATGGGGCCGATAGGGACGTCCCGATCAAGTGATTCTGAGCTATCACGGTTGACTGCCCAGTAATCAAAATTCAGTCGGAAATGTTTTGTCATGCGCCAGGCAACAGCAACAGCCCCTGTCGTGGCACTGTCATCAAGAAAGTCTTCGTAGGTTTGCTTCTGGTTTCCAACTGTGACGGAGCTCTCGATACTTGGAAAGAATGGCCCGAACCTGATGCCCACTCTGTCGTTCAGCGTTTGATTGGCTGAGGCAACGGTGATTGATGAAGAAACGACGGCGAGGCCAAGCATAGATGCGATGGCAATTTTTTTCATTGTGAATATTCTCCGGATTTAAGTTTTTCGACGATGGTGACGGGTCAACATATATCAAAATAATTATATCATTAATGGTTAAATACGACTAATAGAGCCAACATGTCGCTAGTGGATTCGGCCTTGTAGTTTTTATTCAATCTTGACAAGGTGTCCTGATTTCTTTATTTATTTCTGGTTCGGGTTCCTTGATGAAAAAATGACAATTTGGATAGTGGTTGACTTCTTTAATAAACCTGCTCGAGACTCAGTTATAGGTCCATCTGCCTGGTATCATTTATTGCGCTTTTAATGCTTCACTGTCTGTATTCTGTTAGTTTTGACATCTGGCATACGTTGCTTTTGTTATTCCTGGTCATCCAGTAGTTTGCCCCAGTTGGTGCGTTCACTCATTGTCTGTGTCGTCTCACTATCGACGTAGGGATTTCCCTCGCGCAACTGCCAGCCGCCACCCAGTGCGCGGTAAGTTGAGACCAGTGAGCTGACGATACTGCC
>JARFQI010000140.1 GCA_029287855.1 Arenicellales bacterium
GCGGTTTCTAGAGTTTCGCAGTCCGTGCTTTCTTATTCCCCTTGATGGTTGATTTTTTGATGGTATTCTTTTTATCTGCCTAAGTTGCTTACTCGGCCGCGTTATTTTCTTCCTCGGGAGAGGGATCTTCTTCTTATGCCTCGGCAGATTCCTCTGCCTATTTGAGAGATTCCTCTTCCCAATTGAGGGCTTCCTCGGCCTTGCGAGCTTCCTCGGTCTTGCGAGTCTCTTCTGCTTTTAGCGCTTTTTGCTGTGCAGAAGATTGTTTGCGACGTTTTCTTTGATCAAATATATTTTTTATCAGCAAGAAAACAGCTCTAACCGCATAATAGATTGTGCTGCCGATGGTAAACAGTAGCGTCCAAACTTTAAATCCAATGTCAGCTAAGCTTGATTTCTTTTTTACAAGATTGTCAGTGTCTGCCGCGGTAGAACCTGATAGCAACGGATCATCGGGTAAAACACCACCATCGCAGAATGACTGGCGTGCAGTCATGCATCCTAACGGAATCACAAGCAATGTCAGCATTGTGGAGATAACGACACCAAACATTAATGTTATAGCCATGCCATTGAATATAGGGTCTGTCAGGATAAACATAGAACCTAGTACTAATGCCAGGGCAGTAATGACAATTGGCCGTGTCCTTGCCTTACAGGCAAGTATCATCGATTCACTTACCGGGTGGCCTTTCGCTACCATGTCGCGGGAAAACTCTACTAATAAAATAGAATTTCGAACGATGATTCCAGCCAGGGCTATGAAACCAATCATTGAGGTGGCGGTAAATTCCTTCCCAAGCAGCGCATGGCCAGGAACAATTCCTATCAGGGTCAGAGGAATAGGTGACATGATAATTGCCGGCATGATGAAGTTGCCAAATTCCCAGACCACAAGAATGTAGATAAGCACCAGGGCAGCCATAAACGCACCCCCCATGTCACGGAAGGTTTCCCATGTCACCGTCCATTCACCTGTCCATTCCCAGGTCGACTTAGATGTATCAGCAGGAGTGCCATACCAGGAAAAATCGGGTTTTACTCCATCAGGAGCTGTGTAATTTTCTACCTGGTCGACGATATCAAAAATACCATATACCGGGGCGGCCAGTTCACCGGTCATCTCACCGGTTACAAATTCAACTGGCTGTAGGTCCTTATGGAAAATGATTGGATCATGCTTAACCTTGGTGAATTCGCCCAGTTCCGCAATTGGCACTGACTTTCCCGATGACGAAGCGATAGGCAACTGCAACATTTGATTCAATTGAGAACGTTGTGACAGTGGCGTCTGCATCACAATAAAGCGGGGTTCAAGGATGCGTTCAACCTTGATGTCACCAAGGATGTAGCCACCCATTGCCATATCCAGATTTCTGTTAATGGTCTCGACACTTACGCCTCTTCGTATGGCTTTTTCACGATCAATCTCGAAGCGCCACATATCGTATTCATCAGGCATTAAAGTATCGACATCTGTAATATATTCAGCCTCCTGGAACATCTTTTCCATATCACGGGCAAATTCCCGACGGGTCTCAGCGTCTGGACCATATATCTCCGCCACCATCGTTTGTAATACTGGCGGTCCGGGCGGCATTTCAACCACTTGAATCTTTGCTCCCGCTGCTTCCGCTATTGGCGTCAGGATGGCACGTGCCTGTTCTGCTAACTCGTGACTGGTTTTACTGCGGTCACTTTTATCGAGTAACTCAACCTGGATATCTCCTTCCCAGGGCTGCTGGCGCAGATAAGAATGCCGCACCAGACCATTAAAATTAAACGGTGACGAAGTGCCGACATAAGTCTGTAACTGGGTGATTTCTGGTATAACCTGAAGTGCTTTGGTTAGATTGAAAATCAGGTTGCTGGTATCTGGTAGTGCGCTTCCATCGGGCATATTGACGACTACATTGAATTCAGCCTTATTATCCAGCGGTAAAATTTTGACCCGGGTAAGATGGAAGTAAAACAATGACATGCAGGCAAAAAAGACCACGAATAAGGCAATCAGGAACAATCGGCCATTGGTTTTATTAGAGATAAGAGCAGTGAGGATCTTGCGGAAAAAACGTTCCAGCCGCTCATTGCTTTCATGCTCTTTCTTTTCCGCTTTCTTTAAATAGGCAAGACTCGGCTTAAGACGCATGGCCAGGTATGGCGTAAAAACAAATGCGGCAAATAGCGAAAACAGCATTGCGACTGAACCAAGCACCGGGATTGGCATCATGTAGGGTCCCATCATGCCGCTGACAGCCCCCATTGGCAGCAGTGCACCAATAACGGTGAATGTAGCAAGTATTGTTGGATTGCCAACTTCTCTGACAGCATCAATGGCTGTTTCGGTGCTCATATTGCCTTCTTCAAGCCATCTTCGGTAGATATTCTCCACCACTACAATGGCATCATCAACGAGAATGCCGATTGAAAAAATGAGAGCGAATAGAGAGACGCGATCAATGGTAAAGCCCATTATCCATGCCATGAAGACGGTCATCATAATGACATTCGGAATAACTATAAGAACAACCAGTGATGCACGCAGACCAAGGAACCACCAGATAAGCACAGTTACACAGCCTGTTACAAAGAAAAGCTTCAGAATTAGACTATTTACTTTGTCATTTGCAGTTTTTCCATAATTTCGAGTGACCGCAACATGGACATTATCAGGAATCAACCTGCCCTTTAATGTTTCAACTTTAGCCAGAACATCATTAGCAACATCTACACCATTTGTGCCTTCTTTCTTGGCGACAGCAATGGTAACAGCCGGTGCACCGTCTGGAACCAGTGAGGTATCGCCGTTATAAGCAGGTCCGGTGAAGAAATTAACCATGCTCTTTGTTTCTTCGGGGCCCTCGACGACAGTAGCAACATCACGAACATATACCACAGCGCCGCCCTGTGTGCCGATTACCAGGTTTTCTATGTCGCTGGCTGTTTTCAGGAAGCTGCCTGTGTAGACGTCAAACGAGGAATCGCCTGACTCTACACTGCCTGCATTCAGTTCACCGTTCGCACTACTTATAGTGTGTGCGAGCTGGTCCAGGGTTAAATCAAAGCCTGCCAGTCGTGCAGGATCCACTTCAATTCTAATTTGCTCGGAACGACCACCAGTAATGAAAGCCTGACTGGTATTTTTTACCGCCTTAAGCTGTTGCATCACATCCAGACTGAGCAGACGAAGTTCTGTATCTCCCATCTCTGTAGACCACAGCGTGAGCGTCACTGTCGGGACATCATCTACCGCCTTGGGTTTGACTAACGGAGGAGTAGCGCCTGGTGGAATCTTATCCTTGTTGGACTCCAGCTTGTCATACATTTTCACCAGGGACTTGTTCATGTCTTCGCCAACGATGAACTGAACAGTCACCATAGCACTGCCGCGCTGTGAAGCGGAATAGACGTGTTCAATGCCCTGGATTTCAGACATAATCTTTTCCAGGGGGTTAGCAATCATGCTAGCAACCTGTTGTGAAGATGCGCCTGGATAACTGACAAAAATATCCACCATCGGTACTGATATCTGGGGATCTTCCTGTCGAGGTGTAAACATCATGCCCATGAAGCCAAGTCCTAGCAGGGCAAAGTAAAACAGCGGGGATAGAGGTGAATGTATGAAGCTGCGTGCAAGCTTACCAGCAATACCTAAGTCTTCATGTTGTGACCGGATATTGTCGTCCATGGCACAACTTGAAGCATTGGGATTTTCACTCTCCCCCTTCTCCATGGATTTGGTCTGATTGTTATTATCTGTCATTGTTGTTTCGCAATGTTCGGTTTTTAGACCCAGGCAGGGTCATTACATAGATTCAAGCTACTTTGATTTTGT
>JARFQI010000147.1 GCA_029287855.1 Arenicellales bacterium
AGACCTTGAGTTACGAGGGCCCGGCGAATTGCTGGGGACCCGCCAGACCGGCCTGCTGCAGCTGCGTATCGCCGACCTGTCTCGCGATGCCGATTTACTGGATCAGGTACCAGCGCTTGCTGCAGAAATTGAAGCCGAAACGCCATCGACAGTGCCACTGCTGATTCGACGCTGGGCTGGCGACGTGATGAGCTATGGAGATGTTTGACACAGAAGTTTTCAGTTTTCGTCGTTATTTTACAGAATGCCGAAAACTGAAAACTGAAAACTATATAATCACAATATGTCTCTATTTCAGGAAAAACTAAAACAGTATTTACTGCTGATGCGCGCCGACCGACCAATCGGCAGTTTTTTACTGCTTTGGCCAACCCTCTGGTCGTTGTGGCTGGCGGGTCAAGGTCAGCCTTCAGCAGCCATAGTGCTGATTTTTATCGTCGGCGTGTTTCTTATGCGCTCTGCCGGGTGCGTGATCAATGATTTCGCCGATCGCCACATTGATCCTGGCGTTGCCCGCACCTGCAAGCGCCCCCTGGCCACAGGTAAGGTTACGCCACGCGAAGCGCTAATATTGTTTCTAGTGTTATGCGGGATGGCCCTAATGCTGGTTCTGCAACTCAATACGCTCAGCCTGAAACTATCCATCGTCGCTGTTTTTCTTGCTGTCAGTTATCCCTTCATGAAGCGGTTCACACACCTGCCGCAGGCATACCTTGGCATGGCCTTTGGCTGGAGCATACCGATGGCTTTTGCAGCAGAGAGCGGCCAGCTGCCGCTCGCCGTCTGGCTGTTGTTTCTGGCTAATATTTGCTGGACTGTCGCCTATGACACCATGTATGCCATGGTTGACCGCGATGATGATGTAAAAATCGGAGTGATGTCTACGGCCATTTTATTTGGAGGTCGTGACAAGTTAATAATTGGTCTGCTGCAACTCTCCACTCTCGGTCTATTAGTATGGGTCGGCCTCGTATTTGAACGTACCGGCTACTACTACTTCGGGCTTTTGCTTGCTTCTTTTTTCTTCATCTATCAACAATGGCTAATTGCTGAGCGCGACGACAAAAGATGCTTTCAGGCCTTCCTGAATAATAACTGGTTTGGCGCAGTAGTCTTTCTCGGTTTGCTGCTGGATTTTCTACCATGATTGATATTTTAGTTTGAAAGATTTTCTGCCCTGGCTGAAAACTGAACGCCGAACACTGAAAACAATTTCACAGCTTTTACATTAGATAAATTGTGGTTTAGTATCACTGCAGATACGAGTGAGGAACCTCGTTGACATAGAGGAGGCTGGAGAAGCATGAAAACAATACTGGTCGTCAATGCCAAAGGTGGTTGTGGCAAAACAACACTATCGACAAACCTAGCAAGTTATTTTGCCACCAATGAATTTAATACTGTACTGGTTGACTTTGACCCACAGCAATCCGCTCTGGAGTGGTTAAAGGAAAGAAATAAAGACTACTATTATGAGATCCAGGGCCTCTCACCATTCCAAAAACGCCTTCGTTTTGCAGCCGATGTAGAGCGCGTTGTGCTTGATGCACCGGCTCGGGTTGAAGGCAAACAGCTCGCTGACCTGGTACGTCGTGCGGACATTATACTGGTCCCGGTCCTGCCATCTCCCATTGATATGCGCGCAGCAGCTACCTTTATCAAGGAACTGCTGCTAACCGGACATGCAGAAGAAAAAAAGATTGCGGTTGTCGCTAATCGAGTACGTGAAAATACCCTGATCTATCAGCAACTAAATAAATTTCTCAAACGACTGAAGATCCCCTTCCTTGCCAGTATTCGTGATAGCCAAAACTATATCCATGTTGCCGAGGCTGGCCTCGGAATTTTTGACATGCCCTGGTATCTGGTATCTCATGACATTGAACAATGGAAACCACTGGTTCGCTGGATCAACCGAAATCTCGACGATTAGAAAACTTCTACCAAATTTTCTGTTTATTAATACAGAACGATAATCTGATTCTTTATACGTGAAACAGTGTTTCAATAGCCTGGAGCAGCACCGCGGCCTTAACGTAACGCCTGTAACACTGGCTTCGTATCCGGTTTAATCCCATGCCAGATATAAAATGATTCGGCAGCCTGCTCAACCAGCATACCCAGGCCATCGCTACAATGAGTAACACCATTCTCGCTTGCCCATCGCATAAAAGGAGTAGGTTCCTTGCTATACATCATGTCATAGGCCAAAGTTTCATGATTAAATATTTTTACTGGCAGGTCGGGCACCTCGCCTTGCAGACTGGCTGCGGTGCCATTGATAACGATGTCGTATGAAACACCGCCTAATTCATCTAGACCACTAGCCGTGCAGGGACCAAATTTACCAAATACGACAGCCAGATCTCTCGCTTTTGCAGACGTACGATTGGCTATATGCAATAGTGATGGCTGCATTTCCAGTAACGGACCTAATACTCCTCGGACGGCACCACCGGCACCAATAACCAGTATCTTTGCACCGCCCACCTGCTTTGCCAAATTGCCTGTAATATCCCGTAGCATACCAATACCATCTGTATTGTCGCCGTATATACTCTCCTCTTCATCAAACTTAAGCGTGTTGACAGCCCCTGCAAGCTCTGCCCGTGATGACCGGTGATCCGCCAGCTGCCAGGCTTGCTGCTTGAATGGCACAGTAATATTCAAGCCCTTGCCACCTTCATCCCTAAACTGTGTGACTGCAGACAGGAAAGCATCTTCCGCAACCTCAATGGCACTGTACTCAAGCGCAATATCGCACTGTTGTGCAAACATCTGGTGAATACGGGGTGACAGGCTGTGGCTGACGGGATTGCCCATTACGGCATATTTTGATATCACTGGCATACTGCTTCCTGAAAATTGAATGCTTACGCAAAACCGCTATTATATATTGATCGACACATGAAACTTTCTTATCTGTCCCCCATCCAGTATTTTTTCACGACGGCACTAAACTCGAGGCTTATATAGCTGTATTCATCTACTGCAACCTGTCCAGACGCAGTCTCTCCCTTTCGTCAAACAGCCGGCGACAGCCTATTATGATGGCAGTAATTGTCCCCATACCTGTTCCTGCTGCAATCAGAAACATGATCAGGATCTGGTACTTAACAGCTTCAAGTGGTGGTGCACCAGCCATGATCTGACCAGTCATCATGCCAGGCAGACTTACCAGGCCTGCCACAGACATAGCATTAATAATTGGGATCATCCCCACTCTTATGCTGTCACGGCGAATATCTGATATGGCATGAGTCCACGCCTCACCAAGGGCTAACCGCCCTTCAAGAACGGCCTTCTGTTCCCAGACATTCCTGGTTAAATTATCCAGACCCAGGGTTATTCCATTCAGAGTATTACCCAGCAGCATCCCGAGCAAAGGGATTGAATATTGTGGTAAATACCACGGCTCGGGCTGAACGATGACCAGCAACGCCAGTAGAGTGATGCTAAACGCAGAGACAAACATGGAGGAAGTCCCCAGTAAGAATCCCCAACTGCCGACAAAACGCCTTTTCTGGCGCACCATCACTTCTCTGCCTGCTGCAACCAGCATAACCATCGCCATCGCTGAGATCCAGAATATATCACTGGCGGCAAATACAATCTTGAGAACCAGCCCAAGCAGCAGAAGCTGAACTACCGTTCGAGTTCCTGCGATCAACAGTGACCGTGTGTTACCAAGGCGCATACGCCACTGCAGCAGGGCTACGGCAAGAACAAGCCCGGCGGCAATGGACAGATCTAGGGCTGACAGGCTGATCACATTCATCAGTCTTTTTCCTCAAAACTGCCGTCTGACTGAATTTCTAACACGTACTGTGCAATTCGCTGCAGCTGATTTTTGTCATGACTGACCCAGAGTACGGGTACAGACCTGCTGGTTGAATAGCTGGACACGACTTCTTCCACTAAATGAGTACGGGACTCATCCAATGACGCAGTAGGTTCATCAAGTAACAAAGCATCAGGAAATCGGCTAAGGCAACGGGCCAGTGCAAGGCGCTGTTTTTCACCACTCGAGAGCCTGCTTACTTTCCAGTCCAGAACATCCTCTTCAAATCCGAGCTTTTGTAAGACATCGGCATTGCTGTCTGGAAAATGCTCGCCCACTGTTTCGAACCACCATGCACTTTCAGTCGGCAGGTAACAAACTTTTTTCCGCCACTCATGCGCTTTCATTGAACATCGCGACTGGTTACCCAGAAGGACATCTCCACCAGAGGGATCAAGATCTGCAATTGCCCTCAGCAGCAGTGACTTACCGGAACCTGAAGGTCCATTCAATCCGGTAATTTCCTTTTCTCGTAGAGTTAGGTCAAGCGCCTCCAGGTGCTGTACTGCCATCCCGGGTACACTAGACTGCAGATTTGAAATAACCAGATCAGTCATTCAGGCTTCTCATATAATCCATATGTACTCATCTTCAATCCAACCTCTACTTTGCGCTGTCGAATTCATTACATTCCAGCTCTTCTGTAGCATGCCACTTATTAATATACGCGTCTCGGAATAATGCTTTAAACATCAAAGAAAATTTCCCTGGTTAGCCAAAACACCCATTTTTACGCATAAATTTAAGCTGGCGGTGATACCTGACGACTAAGTCTACGTGTAGAATCAAGGTATTATATCCCTTGAATACGGAGAGCATACTGATGCCAGATATTAAAATTGCACAAAGGAAACCTTATGTCCTCGAACTTGAACCCGGCAACTACTGGTGGTGCCGCTGCGGACACTCACAATCACAGCCTTTCTGTGATGGTTCTCATAAAGGAACAGGACTTGAACCGATAGAATTCGAAGTGAAAACGAAAGAGAAATTCTGGCTTTGCGGCTGCAAGCATTCCGCAGACATGCCTTTCTGCGATGGCGCCCACAAGCACCTGGATAAACAGGATACTGATTGATTACAAGACTAAAACAGTGAGTGAATACTTACCAACAATTGCCCTGACTGCCGGCGAACCTGGCGGTATCGGTCCAGACCTGGCGGTTATGGCAAGCCAGCTTAATTTTGCCTGCAGGCTGGCCGTCTGCGCCAGTCCTGATCTGTTGACTGAACGGGCAAAGATGCTTGGCATTCCCGTTAAGCTCGTAGACTGGGATAACCAACCGCATCAGATCGGTCAGCTAAGCGTCGTGCCAGTGGCCCTGAAACAGCCGGCGCGTGCAGGCTACCTGAATATAGATAATGCCAGCTATGTACTGAATACATTACAGATTGCAGCAGAAGGCTGCCTGCAGGGTAATTTTGATGCACTGGTCACAGGTCCTTTACAAAAAAGTGTCATCAACGATGCAGGCATCCCTTTTACCGGGCACACTGAGTATCTGGCAGAGTTGTCAAAAACACGCAGTGTTGTAATGATGCTGGCTGCCGGGAACTTACGCGTCGCACTGGCAACGACACATCTGCCTTTGCGAGATGTAAGCTCGCAAATAACCTACGAATTACTGACTGAGGTCATCGAGATACTGCATCATGATCTGAGAACAAAATTCGCCCTGCCAAGGCCTCGAATTCTTGTCTGTGGCCTGAACCCGCATGCTGGTGAAGGTGGACACCTTGGTACAGAAGAAATTGAAACAATTGAGCCGGCTCTCGACGCCCTGCGAAAAAAAGGACTCAATTTGATCGGTCCACTGCCTGCGGATACAGCCTTTGTGCCGCGCCAACTTGCACGCGCCGATGCGGTGCTTGCGATGTACCACGATCAGGGGCTTCCGGTACTCAAGCACGCAGGCTTTGGCAATGCCGTCAATATCACACTGGGGCTGCCATTTATTCGTACTTCAGTCGATCACGGTACTGCACTGGATCTTGCAGGCAGCGGGAAGATTGATACAGGCAGCCTGCAGCAGGCCCTGATGATGGCGACATCAATGGCTTTGATGAAACATCAGCAACACTGAAACCTGCTGCTAATTTTCGCTTATCTGATCTAATCATGAAACATATAGCCCGTAAACGCTTTGGACAAAACTTTCTACATGACCAGCAGGTAATCAATCGTATCATTTCCCGTTTTCATCCAGAAAACGGCCAGTTCATTGTTGAAATTGGACCCGGGCTCGGTGCACTGACCTGGCCATTGCTGGAACAGGTTGAGTGCTTGCATGCTGTAGAACTTGACCGCGACCTGGTTGCGCGCTTCGAGTCCGATCCGCGCACCAGCGGGCACCTGCATATCCATCAACTAGACGCCCTGAAGTTTGATTTCTCGACACTGGTGAGTCCGCCGGACAAGCTTCGTATCATCGGTAACCTGCCATATAACATTTCAACGCCATTACTGTTTCACCTGCTGGAATTTGCCCCTTTAGTTGAGGACATGATGTTTATGCTGCAAAAGGAAGTGGTACAACGAATCACTGCCAGCCCGGGTGGAAAAAATTACGGACGTTTGTCTGTAATGCTGCAGTCGCAGTGTAAAGTAGAGAAGATCCTTGATGTTAAGCCGGGTTCATTCTCACCGCCGCCGAAAGTCGATTCAGCTGTGGTACAGCTCACGCCTTACACGCTGCCGGTTGTTGATATTCCGGACCGTGAGAGCTTTGCCAGAATCGTCAAGGCCACGTTTGCACAACGCCGCAAGACACTTAGAAACAACCTTAAAGGACTGCTGAATGAATCAGAAATCACTGCAGCCGGTGTAGACCCGTCAGCAAGGGCAGAGACCCTGTCTCTGGAAGATTTTTCAGCGCTTTGCAGGCAGGTGAATAGAACTGACTGAATAGCCGCCTTTTAAAAATGGTTTTTACACAGCGCTATAACGCATCACCATAAACCGGTGATGATTAAATCTCTGCCTGCCCTGTGACTAACACTCTAATGTTCTCGGCAACCTCTGCAGCCGACGAAGTCGCTTCAACCGTTAAATCCGCATATTTCTCATATAAATATTTTCGCTCATGGTAGAGATCAAGCAGTGTTTGCTGTGGCTGTTTTGCCAGCCCCCGGGTATCCAGATTGTGAATTCGATCCGCAATGATATCGTAGGGGACATGCAGATAAACAATTCTCGATATTTCTGACAGGTGATGCATGGCCGCAGGGGAGTACACGGCACTGCCCCCGGTAGCAATGACGGTTTTTTCAACATCAATCCCAAGAATAACCTGCTCTTCAAACTGACGCAGCTTCATGTAGCCATCCTCACTGACAATGTTTTGCAGTGAACGCTGATACTGCTGACAAATCAGGTCATCGCTATCAAGCAATTCATAATTCAGTAATTTTGACAGTAATCGTCCGCTAGTGCTCTTTCCTGCACCGGGCATTCCGATTAGAGTTATATTTGATAAATCATTCATTGCAGTTAATAGCAGGGAACTGGAAATGTTGAGCAGCAGAAGCTGACCTTGCGAATTGTAGTGAGTGAAATTAATCCAGGCTGAAGAATTTGACTAATTAGCTGCCCTGACCGAAGTTCTTGTCCATCGTTTGATGAATCCAGGACTCTACTTTCGCGTTCAATTCCCTCGCTTTCAACCCTTTAGATTCTATCGCCGGACCGATGATCACCTTGATGTGCCCGGGGTACTTGCGGAAACTGTGCCTGGGCCAGAACTCTCCCGCATTCAAAGCAACAGGGACAACTGGTGTTTCTGTTCTGACAGCCAACAGGCTTCCACCCGGCTCAAATTTTATCCTTTCACCCGGTGCTACACGCGTGCCTTCAGGGAATATCACCATTGTTCGTCCATTTCTCAGCAATGCCCCGCCCTGGTCTACCAGCTGATTTAGTGCAGCCCTTGGTGTACCGCGATCTATACCAACGGGATGAGTAAAGAACAGTCCCCAGCCAAAAAAAGGTATTCTGAATAAATCTCTGTTAAAGACCCAGGCAGGTTGCTTGAAGAGAAAATTTGAAGCTATAGTTTCCCATGCCGACTGGTGCTTGGGTAAAGCGATGTAGGGCGTTGTTGGCAGATTTTCTGCACCCTTTACTTCATAGCTAAGGCCGCAAAATACTTTCAGCAGCCACATTTGTAATAACGCCCACCAGCGAATAACTAAAGCACGGTACTTATAATCAAAAGGCAGCAATAGAATCAGCGCAAAAAACAGGGTAATCAGACTCGGAACCATGAACAGGTAATAGATAATAGAACGCAGCCAGGGCAGAAGTCCGCTTTGCTTTTTATTCATTAATTCAGCCTCTCGAGGATAGCCTTATCCAGATCCCCTGCCAGCAAGGCATCGGTAAAAGAAGCAAGATCTTTAAAGCTGATTACATGATCAGGAGACACAGGACTCTCCATGTCTTTCAACAACCTGGCAGTTCTCTTGCCTTTACCCGTTGCCACCAGCACAGGCAAAGCTCCGACGTCGCTTGCCGCCTGCAGGTCACGCATGGAATCGCCAACGGCAGGAACGCCGTTCATTTCGATTTTCAGCCGATTTGCCACATCTTTATACATTCCAGTTAATGGCTTGCGGCAACTGCATCCATCATCAGGACCATGTGGGCAAAAGAATATTGCTTCAATCATTCCACCTTTCTTTCTTGTCTCTGACAACATGTGGCGATGTATCTCATTCAATGTAGCCAGGCTAAACAAACCTCGCGCTACTCCTGACTGATTCGTCAGTACGATGATTCGGTAATCATGGCGATGCAACAGTGCAATGGCTTCCAGTGAACCGGGGATCGGCTGCCATTCTTCGACAGATTTAATGAAATCGTCAGAGTCCTGATTAATTACGCCATCCCGGTCAAGAAGTATGGTTTTCATATTGTGTCAGGCCTGCTGTAAGTAATCTGCATCGCGGTAAGATAAACTGTATGATGCACTATTATGTATCGTTTCTCATCTGCCACCTCATTCCTGGCCACGAAACTCAGAGACCCTGATGCGGCCGTCAATCATCCGGGCATCACGCTGCATTAGCTTGTCCATCTTACGCCAGAATGCCTCCAACAGATCAAAATCACCAGCGATTGCAGTACCCAGCACAAGAATCAGCAGATCAGCGGTTTCCTCTGCCATTTCATCCATACCTTTACCCTTGGTGACACAGGATGACATTTCTCCCAGTTCTTCCGCCATCAGGGCAATTCTATATACCATGTCTTCGCCTCCTGTGCCGCTAAAGTCATGCTTTTCATGGAATGATTTAACCATTGCCAGCATGGCCGAATAGGAGTCACTTGATATTGAATTATCTGGCATTAAACAGTCCCTGGTTATTGAAGTTGAGACAGATCAGCGGTACGCAGAAACATCTCACCCAGGCTCGCTAACAGGGCTAGGCGGTTTGCACGTATCTCAGGATCCTCATCCATCACCATTACCTGATCAAAAAAATCATCCACTGCCGTGCGCAAGGAGGCGAGGCGACGGAGCGCACTTGTGTAGTCGCATTGCTCGAACAGCCCATCAACCTCTGAGGAAAGTCCGGAAATCTGATCAAATAAAGCACGCTCTGCTGCTTCCGTTAACATTCCTGCATCAACAGCACCAAAGTCATTTCCCTCTGCCTTGCGCAAGATATTTTGAATGCGCTTGTTTGCTGCCGCCAGCGCAGGCGCCTCCTCCAGCTGGACAAATGCATCAACGGCCAGCAGCCGGGCATTAAAATCAATCGGCCGGGATGGACGGCGCTGTTGTACGCTGCTGATTTGCCGGCTGTTATATCCCTTGTCGATATAGTACGCCTGCAGACGATCCAGCATGAACGAAAATATCTGGTCTGCAAGCTGATCAGTTTTTTCTTCATCAAAACCGTAGGCAGAAGCCGCCAGGACCAGCAGCTGCCGAAGATCCAGGTTCAGCTCCAGTTCAATCATGATCCGCAGTACACCCAGCGCGGCCCTTCTCAATGCAAAGGGGTCTTTGTCACCAGTTGGTATCTCACCGATACTAAAAATACCGCAAAGGGTATCCAGCTTGTCGGCTATCGATAACGCCTGGCCTGTTGCGGTGACTGGCAGGCCATCTCCAGCAAAACGTGGTAGATATTGCTGCTCTATTGCCTCGGCCACTTCATCTTTTTCACCTTGCGCAAGCGCGTAATAACGCCCCATGATCCCTTGCAGATCAGGAAATTCAGATACCATCCCGGTAAGCAGATCGGCCTTGGCTAATAGTGCAGCACGTTCAGCCAAACCGGGGTCAGAGCCCAGTAATTCGGCAATATGCCCAGTCAGTTTCTGTACACGCAATGTACGATCATAGACGCTGCCTAGCTTGTTATGGAAAACAACACTATTGAGCCGTTCAACCTGGGTCTCAAGGCTTTGTTCGCGATCGGTATCCCAGAAAAATTGCGCATCTGAAAAGCGCGCATTCAATACTCGTTCATTTCCGCTGCTAACACTGGCAGGTCGCGTACTTTCAATATTTGAGACAAAAATAAACGATGACGTCATCTTGCCATTATCGTCAACTACCGGGAAGTATTTCTGGTGGTCCTGCATGGCACTGATCAGTGCCTCCTGTGGCACCTGCAAATATCCCTTATCAAATTCACCAACCATTGCATTTGGCCATTCCACCAGGGCAGTAACTTCATCCAGCAAAGCCGGATCTATCAGTGCATTCGCGCCTTTCATGGTAGCCAGATTATTCACCTGTTCGGCAATGATATCCCGCCGGCGATTAAAATCAGCCACAACATGGCCGGGATCTTCAAGCATACTCTCATAGTTACCTGCGTTTGCTATCGGCAGCATAGCAGGGTAATGAAAGCGATGCCCCCCGGTTTCGCGACCTGAAGATACGGTCATCAGTTCTGTTTCAATAATTTCACTGCCGTGCAGCATCAGCAGCCAGTGCACAGGGCGTACAAACTCCGCATCCATGTCTCCCCAGCGCATTCGTTTCGGGATTGGCAGTTTACGCAACGCGTTATCAACAATATCAGGTACCAGCTGGCTTGCCGGCTGTCCTGCCTGCTCGCTACGAAACACTAGCCATTCACCCTTATCTGTTGCCATGCGCTCCAGTGCCGATATATCGACCTTGCAGGAACGCGCGAATCCTGTTGCTGCCTGTGAAGGATTGCCTTCTTCATCAAATGCAGCACTAACTGCTGGACCACGGCGTTCAACAATGCTGTCTGCCTGGCGAATAGCAACTTCATCGACCAGTATGGCCAGGCGACGCGGGCTGGCAAATAACTGAGATGAGATATTTCCTGCCAGCAGGCCGAGGTCTGACAGGCCTGCCATTATTTGCCGTGAAAATGCATTTGCCAGTTTTTTTAATGACTTTGGAGGCAGTTCTTCGGTGCCAAGCTCTATCAGCAATGGCCTTGTCTCGATCTTCATGCTGCCTGACCTTCTTTCTTACCACGAGGAAATCCCAGAACTTCGCGGCTGTCATAATAAGACTGGGCCACCGCTCTCGCGAGGTCACGTATGCGGCCAATAAAGCTCGCTCTCTCTGTAACGCTGATCGCCTTACGGGCGTCTAGCAGGTTAAAGGTATGCGAGGTCTTCAATACATAATCATAGGCAGGCAGTGGCAACTTCGCATCCAGCAATTTGCGGCTCTGCCGTTCAAAATCATCGAAGTGCTGAAACAGCATGGCGGTATCTGCCTGTTCAAAATTGAAAGCAGAAAACTCTACTTCATTCTCATGATAGATATCGCCATAAGTCACGTCATCCGTCCATGCAAGGTCAAAAACATTGTTGACTCCCTGCAGATACATGGCAATACGTTCCAGTCCGTAGGTGATCTCACCGGTAACTGGCCTGCAATCAAGGCCGCCAACCTGTTGAAAATAGGTGAACTGAGTCACCTCCATACCGTTGAGCCATACCTCCCAACCGAGACCCCAGGCACCCAGTGTTGGAGATTCCCAGTTGTCTTCAACAAAGCGTATGTCATGCTCCAGCGGATCAACGCCCAGCTGTTTTAGTGACTCCAGGTAAAGATCCTGTATATCAACTGGTGACGGTTTCAAGACCACCTGGTACTGATAGTAATGCTGTAACCGGTTTGGGTTTTTTCCATAGCGGCCATCGGTTGGGCGCCGGGACGGCTGCACATAGGCGGCTCGCATAGGCTCTGGACCAATAGAATTAAGGAAAGTTGCGGGGTGAAAAGTTCCTGCTCCCACTTCCATATCATAGGGTTGCATCAGGGCACAGCCCTGGTCTGCCCAGTATTGTTGCAATGTCAGAATAAGTTGCTGAAAGGTCACGATATCTATGCACTGAAATGTTCAAAGCGGCGATTATATCAGTGTCGGCGCTACACGTGGAGAGCAGTATTAAATTGTCTGGTAAAGTTCTAATATAACCATGTACCCTGCAAAACCTCAGGATTAACCGCAATGTCAGAGAACCGTTCCTATTTTGGCAGCTGCCTGTGCGAAAAAGTACGCTTTGAAATCACCGGTAAGATACATGACATTATTTATTGTCATTGCTCACAATGCAGAAAGGCACAGGGCAGCGCATTTGCTGCAAACGGAAATGTTGCGGCAGAACACTTTCTCTTTCTGTCTGGGCAACATGAATTAACTGGTTATCAGTCAACAAGTAAAACAGTGAAATATTTTTGCCGGCACTGCGGATCACCTGTTTATAGCAAAAACAGTGACTTCAATGGTTTCATAAGAGTGCGAATTGGTACCATAGAATTAGATATAAAAGAACGCCCGATTGCTCACACTTTCACCGCATCGAAAGCAAACTGGGAAAACATCGAAGGTGAACTTCCACAGTATAAAGAGAAGATGACTATAAGCTGATCGCCCCTGCCAGTGCACGATTAAGCAGTGCTAACTGCAGCAGTCACAACACGCAAACTTAAGCGCCCTGGCAGCGCTGCTATTGCATGGCTTCAGACATCCGCTGTGAAATCGAGTTGACCCTCGCCGCGAAAGCAGGTGTATAGCGGCCCGGGTTATTCTTTGTTGGTGACGGCAAGCTGGCTGCTAGCTCCGCAGCTTGCCTTTTATTTATTGTCCAGACGGGACGTCCCCAGTAATAATACGATGCTGCCTGAACCCCAAAAATTCCCGGGCCAAACTGCGCTATATTAAGATACAGCTCAAGAATTCTATCTTTTGACAGCCGCTGTTCCATCTGCCATGTCAAAATCAGCTCATGCCACTTACGCAAAAGGTTTCGTTCGTTACTGAGGAAAAGGTTTTTTACTGTTTGTTGCGAAATGGTGCTAGCGCCATATCGCACTCTCATATGACTTAGATTGTAATCCCAGGCATTCTTTATTGCTTTAAAATCTACACCGTTATGCTGATAAAAACGGCCATCCTCTGCAATAATGACAGCGCGCCGCAGCACATAAGGAATATTGTTCAGCTCTACAGGTTTCCAGCGCACATCTGGCAGATGTGAATTAATGTTTGCCCTTTGGCGGTACTGGCGGATCAGGCTCGATTCCGGTACTGGTCCTGTAGCCAGTTCATCCCAGTCCGGCCAGATTGTTGATAACCAGTATAGGTCTGCCAGCATCAGGCCGATTAAAAGTACTGCCAGCAATTTCAGGGAACGCAGCAACCATTTTTTTCTTATGCCGGTTGACGAGGCGGGCGAACGTTTGCGTTTTTTCGGCATACATTACACCCGGGGCTTGCAGGTTTAATGCCTGAAGTGACGCATGCTGGTAAACACCATGGCTATGCCGTGCTCGTCTGCAGCAGCAATGACTTCATCGTCACGCATAGAACCACCTGGCTGGATTACTGCAGTCACACCCACTTCTGCTGCAGCATCAAGGCCATCTCTAAACGGGAAAAATGCATCGGAAGCCAGCACTGAGCCTTTTACATCAAGCCCTGCATCAGCAGCTTTGATGGCTGCAATGCGGGCGCTGTAAACTCGCGACATCTGTCCCGCACCGACACCAATCGTCATACGATCACGCCCATATACAATGGCATTGGATTTTACAAACTTGGCCACTTTCCAGGTAAACAGCAAATCATCCATTTCCCGTGCATCAGGCTTTCTCTGGGTGACCACTTTGAGATCATCCTGCGTGATCATTCCAAGGTCGCGATCCTGCACCAGCAGGCCGCCGTTGACGCGCTTAAAATCCAGACCAGGTTGAGACTGATTCGTCCATTGCCCACAGGCCAGTACACGAACATTTTTCTTTCCAGACAGCACTTCCCGGGCTTCTTCATCAATTTCGGGCGCAATAATAACCTCTACAAACTGCCGATCTATGATGGCTTTCGCCGTGTGTGCATCCAGTGCCTGGTTAAAGGCGATTATTCCGCCAAAGGCGGATGTGGGATCGGTGCTATAAGCATGATCATAAGCGGCAATCAGGCTATCACCTTCAGCTACACCACAGGGGTTAGCATGCTTGACGATAACGCATGCTGGGCCATTATTGTATGACTTAACGCACTCAAGTGCCGCATCGGTGTCAGCCATATTATTGTAGGACAGCTGTTTACCCTGGTATTGCCTTGATGTCGAAACACTGGCTTCTGTAAAGCCGTCCTCAACATAAAAAGCTGCGCGCTGATGGGGATTTTCACCATAACGCATTTCCTGTACCTTTTTCACCTGGATGGAATAGGTACGGGGGAACTCTTCTTTTTCACCAGTTGCCGGCAGACAACCAAAATAGTTGGCGATTGCACCATCATATCGCGCGGTATGCTCAAAAGTTTTTATAGCAAGGTCATAGCGTGTGGCTTCAGAAATGCCACTGCTGTTTTCAGATAGCTCATCGAGAATCCTCTGGTAATCACTGCTATCCGTTAGCACCGTAACGGCCTTGTAGTTCTTCGATGCAGCACGCAGCATAGCCGGGCCACCAATATCGATGTTTTCAATCGCAGTTTCCAGGTCGGTACCTGGATTTGCTACGGTCTTTTCAAATGGGTAAAGGTTGACAACCAGCAAATCAATGGCATCTATTCCATGCTCCTGCATGACCTCCTCATCGACACCACGACGCCCTAGTAAGCCGCCGTGTATCTTCGGGTGCAATGTTTTTACCCTTCCATCCATCATCTCCGGAAAACCGGTGTAATTTGAAACTTCAATGACGTCTATATCATTCTCCATCAACAGGTTGGCTGTACCACCGGTTGACAGTATTTCTATCCCTTGCCCGGCCAGTTCTTTGGCAAATTCGACAATGCCTGTTTTATCAGAAACACTAATAAGTGCTCGTTTAATTGCGATACGGTTGTCGTTCGACATGGTGCAATCCTGTTAAAAAAATGAATATTAAATTGGCGCTTGTCTACTGAAAAATATAGATGTTCGATTCTCTAGATAAGACCGTGATCACGTAATTTCTTGCGCAAGGTATTACGGTTTAAACCGAGCATCTGTGCAGCCCGGGTCTGGTTGTTATCTGCACAATTCATAACCACTTCTAGCAGAGGTTTTTCTACCTGCGAAATAACCATATCATAGAGTGCAGCGGGCACCTCACCATTAAGATCTTTCAGGTAGCGCTTTAGTGAATGACTCATACACTCAGCAAACGGCAGTTTATTCTTTTTACTCATGCTGCAACATCCCGTTCCCCTGATATCGATAAAAAATCATCTACCATTGCGAGCTGTTCGCTGGCAGATTCTACCTGCATAATTTCTCTTCTGAATGCGTTGCTACTGAAAAAGCCTTTACTGTACCAGGCGATATGCTTACGCGCAGTTCGCACGCCAGTATATTCGCCGTAAAAGTCATAAAGCTCCTGCAGATGAAGCAGGAGCACATTCCTTACCTCTGATATTTCAGGCGGTGTTAGCCTCTGGCCGGTGGCGAGATAATGATTGATCTGCCTAAATATCCAGGGGTTGCCACGTGCAGGGCGACCGATCATTAAAGCGTCTGCTCCCGTGTACTTCAATACCTCTTCTGCTTTATCAGGACTATTAATATCGCCATTGGCAATAACCGGAATACTTACCTGCTGCTTTACCTGTCGTATAGTTTCATATTCTGCTTCACCGCGAAAAGCACATTTTCTAGTGCGCCCATGCACCGCAAGTGACTGGATTCCTGATTGCTCAGCAATTTCTGCAATACGACAGGCATTACGGCTCTCAGGATCACTGCCGGTGCGAATTTTCAACGTTACCGGGACATCAACCGCATTTACAACCTGGTCAAGAATACGGGCGACCAGGTCTTCATTGGCAAGCAATGCAGAGCCGGCCTGCTTATTACATACCTTCTTCGCCGGACAGCCCATATTGATATCAATAATATCAGCGCCTGACCTGACATTCTCCTGAGCGGCAAGTGCCAGTATCTCAGGGTCAGCTCCGGCAATCTGCACCACGACCGGCCCTGGTTCACCGTCATGATTTATACGCTGACGGGTTTTTTTATTTTTCCAGACAAGGGCGTTCGCACTGATCATTTCAGACACCGCCATACCTGCTCCCAGTGAGCGGCATAATTTGCGAAAGGGTCGATCAGAAATTCCTGCCATCGGAGCAAGAACAAGCTGATTCGGCAATGTATGCGGGCCGATCTGCATGTCGAAATTTACTTGTGCTTACCTGTGCCCTGACTTCTGTGAGCCAGTGGCAGAGTATGTTTTTAAATATATGGCTTTTGAAAGGATAAGATAATACCCTGATACACACGGTGTGAAAAGGACAATAGCGCCTTGCAATAAATTCTATTGATGCTTTATTAAATACGCGAACACACTAGAACGAGAGAAAACAACGTTTTATTGTTGGCTGCTTAAGTAGGTTATCACTGCTTAAGCTGCTCATGGGTGATTTGCAGAAGTGTAAATCTTATTCACATAGATCGTTTGTCACGCACTCAACTGTCCTGGCTTCGTTTAATTTCTTTCCAGCCAGTTCTGGCTCACTGGTCTCAGCTCGAAACCGTCCACTCTGATTGAGGGTGTGCGAAATCGTATGCCCACATCAACTGCCCCGTTTGGCTTCATTTCTAGAGGTTGCCCAGCAGGAAGATATTGATCCGGCGTAACAACTCTCCGGCTAATCATATTGCCGGCACGATCTGTCAGCGTCAGCTCCAGCGCCGGTAAACCCTGTGATCTGATACCGCGGTTGACAAGGATGCTATCAACTTTAAAACCTCCATCACCGCCTGCAAGAGGGGATAATTTACTCGACAACTGCTCAATATCCGCTGTATTTTGAATCGATGGAACGGTGCATCCAGCCACCTTGCAACCGACTTCCAGCAACGGATGTATAGGGGTAATATGTACCAGTTTGTCCATGTAAAAATAACCAATCTGCACCATCAATGCCAGGGCTAACAACACGTTAGCTGCTATCAATGAATATTTTGCTATCCAGGCGGGCAACTCTGTTTTGTTCTTACCTCGATTTAAATTTTGGATCAGTTGCGTCTCATCAGAGCCGATTACGGATGGCTCCGTTAAAGGTTGTTTTTCTCGCCATCCCAATGGCAACATATTCTTAAAAAATGAAGCCCTTAATTTAGCCTTCTTTTTAGGGTCAGTATCAATCCCAGACTGAGCATTATCTTCCCCATTTGAGATGAAAATGGCATCTGTCAGGTCAACCCCGGCATCCGAGCTGAGCAAGATTTCCTCTACGTTTTTGTCATCGTCATCGGCTTCTGATGATAACAATGCAGAATCTATCTGTTCCTTGCTGATATTTGCGGCCTCAAGCATGGCATTAATTTCCATGGTGTCTTCGTAATTCAGCTTGGACAGTTCTCCCGGTTCCGGAAAGTCATCGAGATCATCAAATAACTCATCTCTCTCATCGTGTTTCACAGTAATAGGTATATATGCGTCGTCCAATTCTTCCTCTTCCGAGGTGATAAAGACTGAGTCATCATCAGATTCTTCTTCATCCAGGGAAAACTCTTTATCTACTGATCCTGAGAGTGACTCAACGGATATAGAATCATCATCAGTATCCTTACCTTCTGTAATGACAGTGCCATCAGCAATATTATCCTGCTCAAATTTAGCTGCCTCATTCTCGCCGTCCAAAGGAGGTAAAATCGGCACAACCGGTCCCGCTATATCGTCAACAAACCCTCTGCCAGCAACTTCCTCATCATCTAGTTCTTCTGCCCCCGGTAAAAAATCTTCAGAAATGTTTATCGGTTGATTAAAATGGAATGGGTCGTTAAGCCCTTCAACTAGATCATTTTCCTCAGCAGGTTCGTTAATAAAAATATCAGGCAGAACGGGAAGCGTTTCTTCTGCTTCACTTTGATCATCATTAAGCACAGGTAGATCAAAGCCACTCCCGATATCTTCAAAACTGGGCTCACTACCGGGCCACATGCTTTCTTCTGTCATTGACATCAATGTCGACTCACTCTCACTGACATCTGCCTCCATCAGCGACTCATCCAGATCGAGTAGTTCGCCATCATCGCTGAACGAAGGCATTTTAATAATAGAAGTATCTTCTATCGACACGGTTTCGTTATCTTCTTCTTGATCCGAATCGAAATACAACAGACTATCATTATTTTTCTTATCTTCTTCTACTGCCAGTGGAGCCGGTTTCAGGACATCGCCCATCTCAGGCTCTGGAAAAGGCTCGAGGAAATCATCAGCAGGCTGATCACTGTTTTCATCCGTACTTTTGCTTTCTTTCCCTGCGGGCTCAGACAAATCTTCTGGGTAATCAGAAACGTTGTCACCGATATCTATTTCATCGGTGTCATTCTCAATTATACTAAAAGTAAATCCTGAACCAGGATGCGCTTTTTGGCCATCACCACTATCACGAAGAGGGTTCCCGACGGCCTCATTGCGTGGATCATCAGTAAGGTTCCAGCTTGAGTTGAATACGGAATAGCAATTTCCACAGCGCACCAGCCCCTCATGAGCTCTGATATCCTTTTCAGACACCATAAAAACTGACTGGCACTTTGGGCACTGTGTAAACATATGTTGAATTGTACCTATTATGTATTAGCGGTTCATATAATAACTATTTAATAAATAACGCGTTGCCACACTCAACAAGTGCGACTCACGGCCACCTGAATACCACCAGCGTATTACGACTGTGCAGTGACAGACATCATCAACCAGTCGCCATCGTTATATATCTGAATACTATTGCCTGCTTCAAATTCTTTATAAATCATTGCTTCCTGTGACTGCAAAATTCCAGACAGGACCAGCACTCCCTGTGCTTTACGCAATGCCAGCAACTGTGACTTTAATTCAACCAGTGTACCAGCAAGGATATTTGCAAATACGATGTCACCTTCGCTTTGATCGGGCATAGCGTCCGGCAGCGCTAGCTGCAACCTATCACTGACCTGGTTCAGTTGTGCATTCTGCCTGCTTGCCAGCAGTGCCTGTTGATCAATATCTACTCCCAGTGCACTTGTTGCACCGAGTTTAAGCGCAGCAATGGCCAATATGCCAGATCCGCATCCATAATCAATGACACTCCTGCCAGTAAGCTTCTGCTCTGACAACCACTCCATGCACATACGGGTTGTCTCATGGCTGCCACTACCGAACGCCAGGCCTGGATCAAGCATAACATTCGCAGCTTTTGGGTCAGGTGGTTCGTACCAGGTTGGGCATATCCATAAATCTCTGCCATACTGCATTGGCTGAAAGCGATCCATCCAGCTACGCTCCCAATCCCGCTCAGGCAATGATTCTACCCGGCACTTCAGCAGGGCATCCGGTTCAAATACTTTGGACAGGTTAGCCATTACCACATCCGCCCCCTGCTGTGCGTTGAACAATCCAGTCACCAGGCTGCAGTCCCAAACAGGCAACTCACCATCCAGTAAATCAAACAGGGGATCATCTCCGGCATCTACTATCGTTACAGACTGAGCGTTTGCAAGCTCAAGAAGCTCACAAACAGAATCTAACTCATCCTTCTTTACCGCAAACGTGATATTCAGCCATGACATAGCCAAGAGCACCTGAAATAGTTCTGGATATGCCTTTTCAGGCCTAATGACATTGAAGGCACCGCTCAGGCAGTATTGGTAATATTTTTCTCAAGGTAGTGAATATCAAATTCTGCAGATTTAAACCCATGATCCGAGATGATGCGGCGGTGCAGGGGAATATTGGTTCTTATTCCATCGATAATCACCTCACTCAGGGCACTTGACATGCGCGCCAGTGCCTCACTTCTATTTGAGCCATGAGCTATCAGCTTGCCGATCATAGAGTCGTAGTGCGTGGGTACAAAATAATTACTGTACACATGCGAATCAACACGTATACCAGGACCGCCTGGTGCATGAAACAGGGTAATTCTTCCAGGTGAAGGCATAAATGTCTCAGGGTCTTCTGCATTGAGACGGCACTCTACAGCATGCCCCTTTATCTCAATATCATCTTGCGTAAACGGCAATGGTTCGCCGGCGGCGATCAAGATCTGTGCCTTGACAATATCTATACCCGTTATCATTTCTGTTACCGGGTGCTCCACCTGAACGCGTGTGTTCATTTCAATGAAATAAAATTCTCCATTCTCATAGAGAAACTCAAAGGTGCCGGCACCGTGATAGCCGATCTTACGGCATGCTTCAGCACAGCGCTCACCGACAGTATTGCGTTGTTCTTCCGTAATTCCTGGTGCAGGGGCTTCTTCCACGACTTTCTGATTTCTTCGTTGCATCGAACAATCACGCTCTCCGAGGTGCACTGCATTGCCATGTTTGTCAGACAATACCTGGAACTCAACATGGCGCGGGTGCTCGAGATATTTTTCCATGTAAATATCAGGATTATTGAACGTGGCACCTGCTTCTGTCCGTGTCAGTATAATCGCATTCAGTAAAGCCGATTCAGTACGTACCACACGCATACCGCGGCCACCACCACCCCCAGATGCTTTGATAATGATGGGATAGCCGATCTTTGATGCAATCGACAGGTTGGTTTCTTCATCAATACCCAGCACGCCATCAGACCCCGGGACACAGGGTACATTGGCTTCATGCATTGAACGGATAGCAGAAACCTTGTCGCCCATAAGGCGAATATTCGCCGATGTAGGGCCAATGAAGATAAAGCCACAGGCCTCTACCAGCTCTGCAAAATCTGCGTTTTCAGACAGGAAGCCATAACCTGGATGAATCGCGTCGGCATCGGTCACCTCCGCCGCACTCAATATTGCAGGAATATGCAGGTAGCTCAGGTTTGCTGGGGCAGGGCCGATACAAACTGATTCATCTGCAAGCTTTACATACAGGGCATCACGATCTGCTTCCGAATATACTGCAACATTCTGAATGCCCATCTCTCTGCAGGCACGCTGAATGCGCAGGGCAATTTCTCCACGATTGGCGATGACAATCTTGTTTATCATGATTTAATCAATTATGAAAAGTGGTTCACCAAACTCGGTCGGATCACCAGGTTCTTTTAGTATAGCTACGACTTTGCCGGCCTTATCTGACTCAATTTCATTGAATATTTTCATCGCTTCAATGATACAAAGTGTATCGCCAACCTTGACCTTGCTGCCTATCTCAACAAAGTTTTTCGACTCAGGCGATGGCGCCGCATAGAATGAACCCACCATCGGTGAAGTCACAGCATGCCCTTCCGGAATGCCTGCCTTGCCGTCGTTCGCTTCTGCCGCAGTGTCAGCAGCTGCCGCAGTGTTTACTATCGGGGCACTGACTGCAGGTGCTGTCATCACAGTTTCGACTATTGTCGAGCTTCGACTGATACGGATAGCATCGTCGCCTTCCTTTATTTCAATCTCCGCAAGCCCGGAATTTTCGAGCAACTCAATCAATTTTTTTATTTTGCGTATATCCATTTTCAACCTTTGGATGTAAGAGTGATCTCAATAGCAGCACGTAGAGCCAGTGAATACCCAATGGGTCCTAACCCGGAAATTACACCTGCAGCGAGGTCTGAAAAAAAGGACTTTTGGCGAAAGGATTCCCGAGAGTGCACATTGGATAAATGGATCTCGATAAATGGAACTGCTACTGCGGCCAGTGCATCACGAATCGCGATACTGGTATGGGTAAATGCAGCAGGGTTGATGATAATAAAATCCACCCCCGCAGCATGTTGTATTTTGTCGACCAGCTCATACTCAGCATTACTTTGCATGATCTCCAGTTCAACACTGTTCTCATCGGCCAGTGCCTGCAACCCGGAATTAATACTGTCGAGTGTCTCTGAGCCATAATGTTGGGGCTCGCGTTTTCCCAGCATGTTCAAATTTGGGCCGTGTATTATGAGGATCTTTGGCATAGACAGAGGTCAGTTCAGAACAAATTCGTAACCGGATTTAGAAAACAATGCTATGTTGCCTAATCAATACAAAATTGTCCAGTTAGATGTTAAATTAATGGAGTTATATTAATTTTAACAGCAAAGTAGTGAACGATTAGAGATATTTTTCTATCAGGCTTTGCAGTTCCTGCTGCTCATACGGTCCTGACTTGCTGTGAACGGCGTTGCCATTGCGGTCATATAATACGCTGAATGGCAGGCCGCCTGAGGGGCTCCCCAATGCCAGCATAATCGCCATACCTTTCTCTTCACCATCAAGCAGAGGGTAGTTTATCTGCATAGAATCACGATATTGTTTCACTTTGTTGACGTAGTCAATGGACACCCCGACCACTTCAAAACCGGCAGATGAGAACTTATTTCGAAGAGATAAAAACACTGGAATCTCTTCACGGCAGGGAGGGCACCATGTCGCCCAAAAATTGATCAGCAGCACCTTTCCCTGCCACTGGCTTACGCTCTGCTGTTTGCCATTGAGATCCGGCAACTGAATCTGATCAAGAGTCTTGACTTGCCTGTGTTCTTTCTCAGGTTCGGCGTTAAAGTAAATCGATGCGGAAATACCGGCCAACAGGGCTAGCCCAGCCGCTAGCCACAGTCTCTTAGTCATTTGGCACCAGAAATTTTTGAGACCTTGTCAACTGTGGCAGTGAATTCATTTGCATCCTGGTAGCCAATTACCCGCATATGCTTTATTTCCCTCCCATCCGTTCCGAAGAATAAAAAAGCTGGAGGGCCGAATAAGTTGAATTTCTTTAAAATCTGTTTGTCGATATCATCATTTGCCGTCACATCGAGGCGAAGTAATCTATATCCAGCTAGTGCAGCAATCACATTCGGCGATTTAAATGTCGTATTTTCCATACGTACGCATTCCACGCACCAGTCCGCGTAGAAGTCGACAAAAACAGGTTTGCCTTCACTCTCTGCAGCAGCCAGGATTTTATCGAATTCTTCCACACCTTTGATTTCTTCAAATTTCAATCCACCTTCTGCACGACCCGAACTGCTATCCATGCTTACGTACTGCGAAGAACCCGTTAATTTCTCAAGTGGATTAAAAACATCTGTCGCGCCTGTCAATGAACCGAACAACAATGCGATGCCATATAACAGCACTACTATGCCGGTGCCTTTCCAGAAACGCTGCCAGCCACTCGCTGCCTCAGGCAGAGTTTCCAGTGCGCGCATGTAAATTGCTGAAATAATCAGCAATGCAGCCCACAGCGCGAGGATAATAGACGAGGGCAATATACGCTCTAGCAGCCATATAGCTACAGCCAGCATCAGCACACCGAACACCGCCTTAACGGCATTCATCCATGCACCCGCTTTCGGCAACAGGCTGCCGGCAGAGGCACCAATCAGCAGCAACGGAACACCCATGCCAAGCGACATTACGAATAGTGCAACACCACCTAGCATAAAGTCGCCAGTCTGGCCGATATATAGCAATGCACCCGACAAAGGTGCTGCTACACAGGGCCCTACAATAAGAGCCGATAGAGCACCCATCACAAATACACCGCTATAGGCGCCGCCGGGAATATTATTGGATGTTTCTGTCAGCCGAGTTTGCAGGCTGGCCGGAAGCTGCAGGTCATAGAATCCAAACATTGAAAATGAAAGCACAACGAAAACAGCCGCTGAACCGCCCAGTACCCATGGATTTTGAAATGCTGATGACAAGAGCTCACCAGTTAGCCCTGCAAGCATCCCTGCTATGGTATACATAATAGTCATGCCGAGGACATACACGACAGAAAGAGTAAAAGATTTCTTACGCGTGATATCAGTACCCTGGCCAACTATGATCCCCGAAAGTATCGGAATCATCGGAAAAACGCAGGGTGTCAGTGATAGCGCCAGGCCAAATAGAAAAAAGGCAAGAATGGTAGAACCAATACTACCTTCAGATAACATCGCGATAACCGACTGCTCTTCTGAAATCTCGTCAGCCGCTGCATCAACAGATACTTTCCCTGCTGAAACTTCCGTCGAATTGCCTGCTTCAGCTAATGCGGGCGAAACACTGCCAGCTTCACCCAACTCAAGATCCACCGTTTTACTGACAGGCGGATAGCAAATACCTTTTTCTGCACAACCCTGGTATTTGACTATCAGCTGAAACTTGCTACCTGCACTGCTTCCTGACAGCTCGAGATCAATCGCAAACTTTGCGTGATAAACCTCAGTTCGACCAAGAAATTCATCTTCCTTGATATCACCAGCCGGCAGCTGGTATGGCAGTATGCTGATACCGGTGGTGGCACTTTCAAAAGCAAACTTCTCTCTGTATAGATAATATCCGTCAGCGATAACCACTGAAACAGCGACTTTATTATCAGAAACTGCAGCTACATTCAGTTGAAACGCCTCGTCCGGAGGTAGAAATTCCTCATCTGCCGAGTTTGCGCCAAGTAAAGAGGCCAGACCAGATTGTGTTACTGGAGCGGCAGAGGAAGACACTGGAGTTGCGCCCGCAGCATTCACAGCGGAAACTGGCGCGGGTAAGTCTAATTTGAATTCTTTATTTATCGGTGGATAACAGACCCCTATCGGATCATTACAGCCCTGAAACACTGTTTTAAGGACAACACTTTCAGCCTCATCACCTTCTCGCAGTAGCGGCAGATCAATGCTGACAGATTTTTTATATATCTCTACTTCACCAAAAAACTCATCATGCTTCCGTATTGACTCCGGCATCTGCGGACTGTCGAACCGACTGGAAGGGGCTTTTAGATCAAACGTGAATTTATTCTGGTAAAGGTAGTAACCAGGAGCAATTTTCCAGGTAAGCGTAATCTTATCAGGAGCGACTACCGGCTCCTGTAGTGCAAAGGCCTTGTCAGGATCGAGTAAGTCGTCATCCTGTGACCAACCCGGAATAGCCGGCATCAACAATAAAACAGCCAAAAACAAACGTGTTATATAAGAAGTTCTCTTCATCAATAAACTACTCTGAATTGTTTTTATACGGTTGCAGCACCCAATCTAAATAAGCAGGTAACCCACCAGTAACTGAGACAGTGATGATCTCAGGAAGTTCGTATGGATGGAGCTCCAGAACTCGCTCCTGTAACGCCATTAAATTATTCGCGGCGCATTTTATCAACATAAGTGATTCATTGTCCTGTTGCACCTTACCTTGCCAGCGGTAGAAGGATTTAATCGAAGGGACAATATTGATACACGCGGCTAGACCAGCTTCAAGCAGACCCAGGGCAATACTGTCGGCTTTCCCGGGAGGGCAGCTTACCATTACCAGTAATACATCACCGGACCAATGCTTAGCTGCCTGCTGCTGCATGTTAGTACAGAATGGAGACCAGAACCAGAGAGAACCAGGGCACGTAAGTTATCACAAGCAGAGCTATAATCAGAACGATCATCCACGGTAAGGCCGCCTTGGTGACAGCACCAAGGCTCATCCCTGCAAGACCGGCTGCAACGTACAGGTTCAATCCTACCGGAGGAGTAATCATGCCAACTTCCATATTGGTTGTCATAATGATGCCGAGATGTATCGGATCAATGCCGAGCGACATAGCGATAGGGTGGAACAGGGGAGCCAGAATCAACAGAATGGCAGAAGGCTCCATAAAATCACCTGCAAACCACAGTATGACATTGACCATCAGCAGGAATGCCCACGGGCTTAGATCCTGTGCGACAACTTTCTCAGCAAGCATTTGCGGCAGCTGTTCTTCTGTCAGTACGTGGGCAAAAATCATCGCACAGGCAATGATAAACATCAGCATACTGGTCATCTTCGCCGCATTCAGCATCACCAGCGGAACATCTTTGAAACCCATGTCTCGATGAACAAACAACGCAATGATAGCGGAGTAGACGGCGGCAACGGCGGCGGCTTCAGTTGGTGTAAAGATGCCACCGTAAATGCCCCCCACAACAATCAGGATCAGCAACAGGCCCCAGAATGCCCGTGCAAAAGCCTTGATAAGGTGCAGCCACCCATGCCAGGGTTCGCAGGGCATATTCGTCTTACGCGCATACAACCAGGTGACCAGCAACAGGAAAGAACCCATTAATATGCCAGGTATAATACCCGCGATAAACATCTTACCGACCGACTCCTCAACCGCATCGGCATAAACAATCATCGGAATTGACGGTGGGATGAGAATGCCAAGACTGCCGGCAGTGGCGATAACACCGACAGCAAACGACTTATCATAGCCGGCATCAACCATACCCGGTATCATGATCGAACCAATGGCGACAACCGTTGCTGGCGATGAACCGGAAATGGCTGCAAAAAACATGCACGAGACTACAGCGGCCATGGCCAGGCCGCCACGCATCCAGCCCACAAGGGCTTTGGCGAATTCAATCAGTCTGGCTGATACACCGCCTGTAGTGAGAAAATGTGAGGACAGGATAAAAAATGGAATCGCCAGCAAAGTGGTGTGTTCCATAGTATCGAAAAGTTTCTGTGCAACGACAGTGGCAGGATCTTCAGTCGCAAGAGTAATAAATGCCAGGCTGGTGAAACCGAGACTGATAGCGATAGGCACACCCAGCAGCAACAGACCAATGAGCCCGACAAACAGTAATGCACCTG
>JARFQI010000199.1 GCA_029287855.1 Arenicellales bacterium
CCATCGATCCATCACCATTAATATGGCGAGAAAATACATTACCGGCAGGAGAACATCGAAGGTTGAAACCAGCCTCAGGCCGAGCAGGGAGAAAACAAGATCGGCTGGCACGTCTCCCCGTGCGGCCTGAGACAATAATGAAACCAGTCTGGCAACCAGACAGATGCTGAATATAATAATGGTAGCAGCAATCCCCGGATAGGTGATTTCACGGGGCAGTGATCGGTCCAGAATCAATTGTCTATCCTGAATTGATGTTTTGAATAATTAAATTTTTTTAAGACGTACAAGCCTGTAAATCCTGATGTAATAATCTTAGAATAAGGCAAAACAATATATCATATGGGTAAATGAATAATTCTGGAAATACCCGATTGATACTCAAATTTTGTCATATCAAGGCTCGAATCGCACGCAATAGCTGAAATACGAAGTATTGCACTCATGATGTTTTTCATAAACATCTCGATACACTGATAATTGGCCTGTAGCAGGGAATACTGAGGATAAGATGGATGGAATATAAAATTAAACGTGGCAGCCCTGAAAAGCAGCGATCAGCTTGCCTGGTACTTGCTGTTTTCGAACATCAGGCGATGAGTCTGTCTGCCAGTATTATTGATAAAACCACCGATGGAATAATCACAGCACTGATAAAACGCGGAGATATTACCGGCGAATGCGGAGAAATAGTTCTGCTGCCTCGGGTAGATAGCCTGCCGGCAGAACGTATTTTGCTGGTTGGCTGCGGCAGCCAGGAAGAATTTAGTAGCCGGAAACTGAATCAAATAACCGCCGATGTCATTCAAAAACTGCAACAAAGCAAGATAAATGAAGCGACCTTTTTTTTGCCTGAGCTAAACATCGAAGGAAGTGATATTGCTCGCCGCATAGAACAGATCATCATCCAGGCGGAATATAGCTGTTATCAATCTGACGCACTGAAAACAGATAAAAAGAACAACAGCAAGGCACTTAAGAGAATCACACTTTTTATAGGCGATAGCAGCAGCCTTGCCACTGCCAGGCAGGCATTAATAACAGGCCAGGCAATAGCCTCCGGCGTTAACCTGGCGCGTCAGCTAGGCGACCTGCCTGGAAATATCTGCACCCCCTCCTACCTGGCCGATCAGGCAAAAGAACTGGCCAGAGACTTCAAGATGAAGGCAAAGATTCTTAACGAGAAAGCAATGGAAAAGCTTTCTATGGGTTCTTTACTTTCGGTTTCACGAGGCAGCCGGCAGGAAGCCAGGCTAATCATCCTTGAGCATAAGGGCGGTGCTGATAAAGATGCCCCCATAGTTCTCGTAGGCAAAGGCCTGACTTTTGATGCCGGAGGGATTTCGATTAAACCGTCAGCGGCAATGGACGAAATGAAATATGACATGTGCGGTGGTGCAAGTGTCATTGGAACGATGCGCGCCATTGCAGAAATGAAATTGCCTCTGAATGTCATTGCGATTGTGCCGAGTTCGGAAAACATGCCGGATGGTGATGCCAACAAACCGGGAGATATTGTCACTAGCATGTCTGGACAGACTATCGAAATCCTCAATACTGATGCAGAAGGCAGATTAATTCTCTGTGACGCACTGACCTATGCTAAACGTTTCAAACCGTCTGCAGTGATTGATGTTGCCACCCTGACAGGTGCCTGTGTGGTTGCCCTGGGTGCTCATGCCAGTGGTGTGTTCAGCAATTACGACCCGCTTGCCAGGGAACTGATTGATGCTGGAGAAAAGTCTCTGGACAGGGCCTGGCAAATGCCGCTATGGGACGACTATGACAAGCAGCTGAAAAGTAATTTCGCAGATATGGCCAATATTGGCGGCCCGAAGGCCGGTGCTGTGACTGCAGCCTGCTTTCTTGCCCGCTATACAAAAGCTTATGACTGGGCACATCTCGATATTGCCGGCACTGCCTGGCTCAGCGGTGATGATAAAGGGGCAACTGGAAGACCCGTCAAGCTGCTGTGCGAATTTCTGCGCGGGAGAGCCGGGTTAGCATGAGCCTGGTAGATTTTCACATCCTGGAGAATAAAGAAAATCAGGTGCTGCTGAGATATGCATGCCGCCTGATCAGGAAGGCCTATAAAAATAATTTCAAAGTCTATGTCCGTGCAGGAAATATTGAGGATATGAATCAGCTTGATACTTTACTCTGGACATTTAGCGAACTGGATTTCATACCCCATGCAACAGTCGACACAGAGGGCGGGCAGGAACCGGTAATAATTGGTATGATTGAGCGTCAGGGAGACAATAAAACTGTACTGATTAATCTCAGCACGGAAATGACGGAAGACTATTCCACCTATTCGCGTGTTTTTGAGCTTATAGGCAATGATCCGGATGCATTAACTGCAGGCAGGGATCGTTATCGTAGATATCGAGAAATGAATGATCAAGTGAGCAATCACCACATAGCAGTTAACTGAAATGAGCCAGAAGAAAATACCAGTTAAAGGCGCCAACCTGTCTGAAGCCATCCGGTCGCTGCAAAACTTGCTGGATGATGTCAGTGCAGATCAGGCGAGTAGAGAATCGCTTGAGGCATCGGTAATAGAGGCTCCAATAGAGAACAAATTCGAAGAGACTATCGAATTCGACTCTGAGAGTATCGACGCTGCCATACCTTTTTCATCAGAGGCTGCCCGTCCAAGCGCGGTTGATATCGACAGCCACTTTGACATGAATATTCCCCCTGCTCTTCCTGATGATGAATACGAGCAGATGGAGGATGTAATCCCAACACTTTCAGAAACGATTGTTGCAGGAGACATTCCTGTGCTCAAGGAAATTGTGATGTTGCCTGATGGCACGAAAATCCGAGAGCCTGCTATGATCAGCCTTGAAGAGGCTTTACAATCTGGTAACCTGCCGACACCCATTCTCGATGCAGCTGAAGCAGCTGCTGATGCAATTCAGATTATACTGGCTCGTTATCGAGGGAAACCCGTTACCCCAGAAGTTCGTGAAAAAATTAAAGCCGCTGTAAAGACAATTCTGATCAATTCGCCTGAACTGGAAATACCCGACTCGATTATTTGAATCTCTGTTTATTCTAGCCCGCACCCATTCATTCCAGTATTTATTCAAACACGACATTATTAAAATGGAACAAATCATGAGTGACAATACACTCGACAAGAATTATCAGCCCAATGCAATAGAACAGGCCATCTATGAAACCTGGGAGGAAAACAACTGGTTCAGCCCCAGCGGTCAGGGTGAACCCTATTGCATCATGATACCTCCTCCCAATGTGACAGGCTCGCTGCATATGGGACACGCCTTTCAGGACACCATAATGGATGCCCTGACACGCTATAACCGAATGAGCGGCAAGAACACCTTATGGCAACCGGGTACCGATCATGCAGGTATCGCCACGCAGATGGTCGTAGAACGCCGGCTGAACTCAGAGGGTAAGACTCGCCACGATCTTGGCCGGGAAGAATTCATTAATCAAATCTGGCAATGGAAAGAACATTCTGGCGGCACCATTACCCGTCAGCTGCGACGCATGGGGACCTCACCAGACTGGTCCCGAGAGCGCTTCACCATGGATGAAGGCCTGTCACATGCCGTTAATGAAGTGTTTGTGCAACTCTACAAAGAAGGCCTTATCTATCGTGGCAAACGCCTGGTCAACTGGGACCCTGTTTTGCACACTGCAGTCTCTGACCTGGAAGTCGTGTCAACAGAAGAGAATGGCAACCTCTGGCATATGCGCTATCCGCTGAGTTCCGGCGAAGGCCATCTCATCGTCGCAACCACACGGCCTGAAACCATGCTCGGTGATGCTGCCGTTGCCGTCCATCCTGATGATGAGCGTTACCAGCACCTGATCGGTGAAATGGTACAGCTACCGCTAACTGACAGGGAGATTCCTGTCATTGCAGATGATTATGTTGATCCGGAGTTCGGTACCGGCTGCGTCAAGATCACACCTGCGCATGATTTCAATGACTATGCTATGGGCCAGAGACATGATTTACCGGTAATCAATATATTTACTGTTGATGCTGCGATCAATGATGACGCACCGGGTAATTACGCCGGCATGGACCGCTTTGCTGCACGTGAAAAAATCCTTGAAGACCTGAAGGCTCTGGATCTGCTGGAAAAAATTGATGATCATAAGTTGATGGTTCCTCGTGGCGACCGGTCACATGCTGTCATCGAGCCTTACCTGACGGATCAATGGTATGTAAAAGTTGCACCGCTGGCTGAACCTGCTATCAAGGCAGTAGAAGATGGCGATATAAAGTTTGTTCCTGAAAACTGGAGCAAGACCTACTTCGAATGGATGAATAACATTGAAGACTGGTGCATCTCCCGTCAGATATGGTGGGGGCACCGTATTCCTGCCTGGTATGATGAACAGGGCAACTTCTATGTTGGCCACAATGAAGAAGAAGTCAGGAAAGAAAACAATCTCGCCGATGATCTCCAGCTGAGGCAGGATGACGATGTCCTTGATACCTGGTTCTCTTCTGCACTCTGGCCGTTCTCAACCCTTGGCTGGCCCGACAGTATGAAGGATGTGAATACGTTCTACCCTACTTCTGTACTGGTAACCGGATTCGACATTATCTTTTTCTGGGTCGCCCGAATGATCATGATGGGTATAAAATTTACCGGAAAGGTGCCTTTCCATGAGGTCTATATTCATGGGCTGGTGCGTGATTCACACGGGCAGAAGATGTCGAAGTCAAAAGGCAATGTCCTTGATCCGATCGACCTGATCGATGGTATCGAACTGGAAACACTGGTGAAAAAACGCACAACCGGCCTGATGCAGCCTAAAATGGCCAGCACCATTGAGAAACATACCCGCAAGGACTTTCCTGAAGGTATCCCGCCGTTTGGCACAGATGCTTTACGCTTTACCTTTGCCTCACTGGCAAGCAATGGCCGGGACATTAATTTCGATCTTGCCAGGGTCGAAGGCTACAGAAACTTCTGCAACAAACTGTGGAATGCTGCACGTTACGTGTTGATGAACACTGAGGGACAGGACTGCGGTCAGAATACGGATGACACTGTTGATCTTAATGCCTCTGACCACTGGATCATTTCGCGACTTCAACAGGTAGAAAGCACAGTCGAAAAATCGATCAAGGACTATCGCCTGGATCGGATGTCGCAGGCCCTCTATAGCTTTACCTGGGATGAATATTGCAGCTGGTATCTCGAACTTTCCAAGGTTGTGCTGAATGATCCTGAGGCTAGCATTGAAAGCCTGCGCGGTACCCGTCGCACCTTGATTAGAGTACTGGAAACATTATTAAGGCTATTGCATCCTTTAACGCCTTTTATTACGGAAGAAATCTGGCAGCGTGTGGCTCCACTTGCCGACTGTAGCGGCGAAACTATCATGCTACAGCCCTACCCGGTTGCTGATGAAGCAAAAATAGATAGTGCGGCCATAGCTGAGACAGAATGGCTGCAATCTGTCATCACTGGTATCCGCAACATACGAGGTGAGATGAATATATCGCCAGGCAAACCGCTGCCTATACTTTTCCAGAATTGTAGCGATCAGGATCATGCCTGGCTTGAAGACAATGAAAAACGACTGAAAACCCTGGCAAGAATCGAATCCATTACCTGTATTACAAATGATGAAACACCGCCTGATGCGGCCACATCGCTGGTTGGTGACATGAAAGTACTGGTTCCCTTCGGTGCCTTTATCGACAAGGATGCAGAAATTAAACGTCTGCAGAAGGAGATGGAAAAGCTCGACAAAGACCTGGAGCGATCAACAAGTAAGCTATCGAATGCAAGTTTTGTCGATAAGGCTCCAGTGGCCGTTGTTGAGAAAGAACGTCAAAGAGTCACTGAAATGGAACAGGCGCTTGCCTCACTGGGAGATCAATTGAAAAAAATAGAGGCGCTTTAGACCACATCGCAATGACTTCGGCGATGCCTGTTAATAAGCGTGTAACGCAGATTGCTACATCTGCACCATAATGCACAACAAGTGCATTATGGTGCAGAGTTGGCAACTTATTTTTCTGCAGCAATAACCGATATTTCAACTAGCAGGGCATCGCGTGCCATACTCGCTTCAACACAGGCCCGCGCTGGGGCATGACCTTCGGGTAGCCAGCTTTCCCAAACAGTATTCATTTCGCCGAAATACTTCATATCCTTGATATAGATTGTAGCGGTTAGAATATGTTCCTTGTCGCTCCCCGCCTGTTCAAGTAATTCATCGACTTTTTCTAACATAGTCGAAGTTTGTTCCTGAATACCTTGAGTGGCGTCTTTACATACCTGGCCACATAAATAAATGGTTCCGTTATGTTTAACGATTCGGCTCATTCGCTGGCCAGTTTCAAAACGTTTAATTTTCATAAATCGCCTTTATAATCTATTCAATCTTGTTCTATTTTATTTAAATGCCCAGGTCTTGAACAGGATGCATTTAAGCAGCTATGCTGCATCACTGTTAGTATTTTAGCGGGACTGATTTGTAAATAAAAATACTTCACTGATCAGAAATCTAATGACTTGTATTGATTTCATTGTCTGATCAGGAAGTCTCTATACATGCCTCAACAGAGTAGCGTGAATGCTGCTGATTCTCTTGAAGCTTATCCCGTTTTTGCAAGAGTGATTTTGAAATGCCCTGCCTATA
>JARFQI010000010.1 GCA_029287855.1 Arenicellales bacterium
TGAAATACTCAAAAAGAAGCTAGCCGCATATCGGTAATTGTCAGGCGAGGTTTGTTGCCACACAGTTGATAGCAGGGCTTTTTTTCTTGCATTGATGACTGCTGTTGGCTCTTTCGGTGCTTTGTCTTTCAGGCTCTATACCAACTTGTTCAGTCTTGTTGCACCTTGCTGAAATCCTGCAGACAAGGTGGCAACATTGACTCAAGTTCTGCTGTCCATTCCTCCGGCAGCCCCTCTGGGTAATTCAGGCCCAGATAGTTCTTCCTGGTAACTGCAATGCCGAGTTGGATCATCCATCCCAACACTATGTCCGACTTGGCCTGGTTCTCTAATTCCTCGACAGTGTATTCTTCCAGTTCCTCCTGCATTGCTATGTCAGAGATGTAATCAGTTTCATTCATGCACCGTCCATCCGAGCAGACAGTCCAGGCATGAACTGGTGAAGTAAACAGGAATAATGTGAGGATGAGGTATTTCATACCTTAAGCGTAGTCCAAATTCCTAGATATGCGACAAGCTATTGGCGCAAAGTAGGTTCGCCCTGTTGATGGCAGTGCGTTTTTTCTTGCCTTAATGACTACTTCTGGCTGCGATCTCAACCGGAAGCCGTTATATCAAGAGCCACTCTCGGATGGCTTTTTTGTGGTTTTATCTCGGGTAATGGAGATGACTGCTATCGACTGCGATCGCCGCCGTTCGTTGAGACCATGTCTCTATCCATTTCCCATTGACACAGATCAATGTTTTGCCCTACCTAAAAGACATACAATAAGTACGTGTATAGGGTAGCCGGTTCTGCACTTATTTTAATAGATACGGAGGTTGAGTTATGAGGACGATAAAGTATTTCTTAGCAATTGGACTCATTGGCATGCAAGTTGGCTGTGCAAGCAACATAGTCGTAAAGATGCCTCATACAACTGATAAGGCACAAACCGAACTTCTTGCTGATGTAAAAGTTATGGACTTAAGGCAACCAGGAGTAGCCGCAAGTCAGCGAGAAGCTGCTTTCGGCGTTCCAATGGGAACCATTGAATTTGATCCACCTGCAGCACAGCTTATCAAACAGGAGCTTGAAACAGAGCTGACTAAGTTACTCACCGAAAAAGGAATAAGATCAAAAAGGTACTATGTTGCTGATCTGATGGAATTCGGTGTCAATACAGATACAACACCTCTTTACTGGGACGTAATTGGCAGAATTCATCTGCGAGTGAAGGAGGGAGAAAATCAACATGATTTGTTTGGGACCCACACAATAAGAACATACGTATGGCCAGGTGAAGAAATTATTCAGAAGGTCATCAGCGAGTCTATGAAGCAAATTATCAGTGGTCTGAAACCGGTTTCAGCAGGGGGAATGGATAAACCATTTGCTGACAAATCAGCAAGCGCCGCATCCAAACCGACTGCCAATAGAAAAGTTGCACAGCCGAGGTCATTTGTGGGAGAGGCTGGCGAATGGAAAATCAGCGTGATCGATGGCCAATGCCAGGCATCCAAGCAGCTTGAACCATCTTCTCCCAGCCAATTTGCCATCGGCATTACGCGGAAGGGTACCTACCTTACATTGCAGAACGTGAGATGGACGCTTCCCTCAACACCTACCAACACGATGCCGGTGAAAGTCTCGTTTGATAGCTCTGTCGCCTTACGCACAGAGGCCCTGCTGATCGGTCAAATCCGAGCATTCCAAGTGTTTGTCTGGCTAACCAAGATGCCCGATAAGGCTTTCTGGAAGCAGTTCCTCAGCGCTCGGTTGATGAGTGTAACTGGCAATTTCAAACCTGGTCACGCAGATGTTGAGCTTAAGGACACCGCTGAGATTGTTCCTTTGCTGAAGGATTGCGCGCAGCGCTATCTGTCGGGTGCTGAACTGCCATTTTAGCGTTTAGAGTCATGGAATAATAAAGGGGACGGAGAAACAATAGGGGACAGACCAGAATTATTTATTCTGTTGGATATCTATATACTTAAGCGTGGTGTGTACCCTTATTATACGCTTTCGCAGGCGTGTTTTTGTCTTGAAGTCTTGCTAGTCTTGTTCAAGTCTGTCGATGGCTTCGTGTAATTCCTCAGCTTGTTCAATAATGTATATCTGACGCTCGATTTCATCATCCGACATGCCCATGAGCGTATACCGCATAATCTGAATGTCGCGTTCGTCATAGCCACTCCGCTCAGCCTGTGGAACGGGATCCCCATGCTTTTATGGATATTCTTCATATGACATGTTCAGGACATCAAGACAGTCATAGCCTCAACAATCAGCCTGTGCAAAGGAGATAGTGAATAGTTTGAGTAGTAATGTTTTCATGGCTCTACAGAATAACAAAAACGATATAGCGCAGACATGGTAATACTCTGGCAGTGTGGTTGTATAGATATGCAGGTCTACCTGTAAATGTATTGGCGTATAGCGTCAAGCAATTGAATCCAGCACCCAAAGGCGACATCAGGAATCGCTGAACTCAGCTAACAGCCGTACTAAGCTAATGGAATGGCTTTATCTGAAGCACATTATTAAGACCGTCAGAAATGTTTACAATTACTGTCGAAATGTAAACCTCTCATCTTTCCTTATTACCATAACTGTTTGATAAATATATCTTAGACGCATGTTGGACTAATACTTGCTTGGCATATTGTGGATAGATAAAGACGCTATTCACTGTTTGTCCGCTGCTGCGGTTTTGTTATGAATAAGTATTAATTGCCTATATCTGGAGATAATAGATGTTTGGTCGTAGAACATATGAGCAAAACAGCTTTAGTAAATTTGTGGAGCACAAGACACGGCTTATCCGCTCAAAAGCAGTCTATGCACTGCACCGTGAGCATAAGCATTATTTTAGTAAAAGTGAGGTGTTTAATCCTAATATTGATGCTCGCTGTAAAGTCTGCGGAATTCTACTTTCTGAATTCCGCGTGATTAGACAAACTGAAGAATATAACTCCCCGATTGTACTCAACACAGAGGTAAATACAGACTAGCCTTAGTTACCTCTGCTGGAAGATATTTTGTTTCTGCAGCTATAGCGGTTCCTGGCCGAAAGTGGGCGTGAACCCCACTTTCGCTGGTGATTCGTGAGAATCGCAGTGTATCAGTTAATATCCGCTTAACGGATGCACCTCCTTCGACCGATAACAAGGCTTGTCCTTTCAGTTAATTCTGTTAGGGCTTTTCTTTTGATAGTTATCAAGTACGGATGACTATTCCATATGTAATAAAGAGCTGCATATCCTCTTGTATTTATTTGGCTCCAGACTTGGTTTGCTAGCCCAGTTGCCTCAACGCTGTTGTGTTTGCCTATTGGAACAAGAATATCATTGATGTTGGTCAAAGAATTGCTAGCAGTTCACGAGTAATATTCATATGTCCGATAACTCACTCGGATACTCCTCCATCTCCAAATGTGAGTCGAATTGCCCAGCCCTGAAAAGCTGGGCTTTTTTGCCTATTCAATCAGGACATATTTAATTCACGTGCTAGACTTAATAACGGGTGTAGACTTGTTTGTGTGAATATTCTCTACTCCATCGAAAAGCCTGACTTTAAAGTCAGGCTTTTCTTTGCCTTCCGCACATTCTTCACATCGAACACAAACCGCACTTCAGTATCTGCTTAGTTTGAAAGTGCTTTTCCTGCTTCCAGGTGGCGATAGTCTATAATTACTATTCCGTCTATTATCTTCATCATTCCTGCTTGAATTGGAGGCAGTACCCGGCATCGCCTAAGAATGACGTGATGTATTCATTTTTTGAGTGATTATTTGCAGTATCCGTAAACTGAAAGATATCCGACAAATTGAGCAGAAGAATCTGGGCTTATATTCGTGATACCTGCAAATTTTTCATCATTTATATGAATTGATGTACTGTCTGAGTCTGCGCTAAACCGCGCACGCACTACTTCCTTACCATCATTATCGTTAAATGTTCTAAAGTAAGTAAGTTCGCTGATTAATTCCTCGATGGGTTTAGATGGCCTGACATCCATATATATTGATTTGATTACTTTATTCGTATTTCTGTAGATTTCAAACTTTTTTACGAACATCATCTGATTGGGATGTTGAACAACGCACCTTACATTTCCCTTAATATCTGATTTACAACTATATTGCTTCTCTGTCGTGCAGGTTATCTGATTACCATATGAGTAGGCGACAGTCGGAAGTAGAAGAATTATGGCGAAGTATTTCATTAGCGAAGAATGTAATACAGTGTAACAGGCTATACAAGCCTGAATGCTTCATAGAATCAGGCATGATGACTAATCCCGAACTATTGGTACACCTGCTTATCCGTTATTCGATCTTCACCGACACGTTTTTATTGCTTCATGTTTAAACTCAGGACTATACCGCTTGTACTTCCTCGTTCTGTCCATCAAACACTTCCAGGCCCTTAGTTTAGGTCAATTTAGAAGTGTGCATTAATCCGGGGCAGGGCCAAACAATCCATAACGGTCGTTCAGGCTGATCCACTATTCCTAATCTATTTGTGCCTCTATATAACCAAAATTTATATATTCAAATATCTTAGGTTTTTTGCTTTATATCACTGTAAATTACAGCAGCATTATGTATCACTGTTATGTTTTTTAACATGTTAAGGAGTAAGCATGAGACTCATAGAAACTGAGATAAAAATTAAAGCTAGCCCCGAAACAGTTTGGTCTGTTCTGACCAAGTTGGATAAATATGTAGAATGGAATCCGTTCATAAATAATGCCAAAGGAGAAGTTCGTGTAGGTCAAAAACTTGAAGTTTGTATCTCACCACCAAACGGCAAACAAATGATCTTCAAGCCAACCGTAAAGACCGTAGTTGAAAATTCTGATTTTAGTTGGCTAGGGCGTTTCTTGTTACCCGGCATATTCGATGGCAGGCATATTTTTAAAATAACACCAACCGAGAATGGCTGCTTACTAGTGCAGAAAGAGGAATTCAGCGGACTCCTGGTCCCTTTTTTGTGGGGCAGTTTAGATCAACATACGCGTGCCGGATTCGAATTAATGAATTCTGCTTTAAAGCAAAAAGCTGAGAGTAAAAATACGTAACAAGTTTTTACAGCGGGCTTGGCTAACGCCATGCTGTTTGAGGCAAGAGTTAAGGCATTAGGCGTAGATTGATGAATTGTCCGCTTCTGGCGGCCTCAACTGGTCAATGCAACACTGTATCTTCATTGCAGGGGGCATCACCTTAGTAGATTTTTTTTACACTCAGCGATGGCGTAATCTTGCATCTTTTTCGGCTCCATCTTGGCCATGTAGGATACCATTACCATGCCGCGTATGTTGTTGGTGGTTACATTAGACCCGGGTCGATCATACATTTCGATTAAGGTCTTGGTCGCGGTATCTTTATCTACACCAGAAATACGCATATTGGCCGCTTTCTCAGCCACCTCGCCTTGTTTCAAGCAACGTTCTTCATCTGATATGTCAGCAGAAAATGCTGGGTAAGAGAACAGTAAGAGACAGGCAACAATTGCTAAATTACGCATCGATATTCCTCCATTGTTCGCATGCATGGTAACAAATCATAGTTTCTGAATCCATGCAAGTTTCATTGAACTAATTTGATGATTATTTAGACAGCTGGAAGATAATGATAATTTCAAAATGGACGTGTATGGTGGTTTGACTATGATGCCCGATTAAAGGAGCAGGCATAATCTAAGACCCACCTGCGGTTGTTTTTTTGTGGATATACCTCGGGAGGTGAGAATAACCGATACTAGTAAAGTGGAAATAAAAGCAGGGTAAGTGCTTTAGGAGATTTGATACTGAAATAATCCATATGGGATATCAAGGGTTAAACATACTGTCCTGCACACCAGCCCGATGACCAGGCCCACTGAAAATTGTAGCCGCCCAGCCAGCCGGTAACATCGACAACTTCACCGATAAAATACAGGCCAGGAATAGTTCTGGATTCCATGGATTTGGACGAAAGGGTATCGCAATCGACTCCGCCGAGAGTCACTTCTGCAGTCCGGTATCCCAATGTGGCATTGGGTTTTATTGTCCAGTTTTGCAGTTGATCAGCAACCGACTTGAATTCTTTGTGTGACAGTGTCTGAAGTGCTTTATCTGATAAGGATTCTTCGACCAGGGCGTCGATCACCCGCTTTGGTAAATGGTGCGCCAGGTAGTTTTTCAATTGCTGCTGCGGGTGTTGTTGCTGGGCTTCTTTTAGCATTTCGGCGAGATTTATATCCGGCAACAGGTTGATAGAAATTGACTCACCGGGTAGCCAGTAGGATGAAATCTGTAAAATCGCCGGTCCGCTTAAGCCCCGGTGCGTGTACAAAATATTTTCCCGAAACGAGATGCGCTGATTGCTGACGACACTCTCTATTGCGATGCCGGACAATGGTGAAAAACGTTCTTTATCTTCTGGCTGCAAAGTAAAAGCAACCAGGCCCGCTGAGGTTGGCCAGACTTTCATACCAAACTGCTGTGCTATTTTATAGCCCAGCGGGGTAGCGCACATCTTAGGGATGGATAAGCCACCGGTGGCGACGACCAGTGACTGGCAAGAATAGTTTTTAGAATCTGTTGTTATCTGAAAGTTGTTGTTAGACAGCTTTTCAAGACTGGAAATTTCAGTCTTTAGCTTAATCGTTACTGAATATTTTTCACACTCGCTCAACAGCATATTAAGGATGTCTTTGGCACTGTTGTTACAGAATAACTGGCCGTTGCTACGTTCGTGAAACGGGATTTCATACTGGTTAACCAAAGCAAGGAAGTCCCATTGTGTATAGCGACTTAATGCTGACTTGCAGAAGTGTGGGTTGTGGGAAATATAATTCTCAGCACTGACATGATAGTTGGTGAAGTTGCAACGACCACCACCGGACATCAGTATCTTTTTTCCGGGTTTGTTGACGTGGTCCAGTACGATGACCTTACGTCCACGTTTTCCTGCTTCAATGGCACACATTAATCCCGATGCACTGGCACCGATTATCAGAACATCTGTTTGAATGGGGCTATCCGACATGTACGATTGCAGTTAACGTAGTTTTCTTATCCTGAACTTGCGGCCTTTAATTTTTCCTGCTGAAAGAATCTTCAATGCTTGTTTAGAAACAGTGTATTCCACCGCTACATAGGAAACGGAATCAGAAATATCAATTTTACCGATTTTTTTACCTGCCAGCCCGGTCTCGCTAGTTAAGGCACCAAGGATATCTCCGGCACGCAGCTTGTCTTTGCGGCCACCATTTATGCTAAGTGTGACCATTGGTGGTTTTAGTCTGAAATTCTCACGGGTTTTTAATGATGACGCTTTATCAATGCGGACGGGGGAATTCAGATATTCTTTAATCGCCTTGACCCTGAACTGCTCGGAAGCCATGAACAAACTGATTGCCAGTCCCTTGCTGCCAGCGCGGCCTGTGCGCCCAATGCGGTGGATGTGAATTTCCGGATCAGGCGATAATTCGAAGTTAATTACCGCGGGTAAATCTTTTATATCCAGTCCACGGGCAGCGACGTCGGTAGCGATAAGAATGGAACTGCTTTTATTGGAAAATTGCACCAGCACCTGGTCTCTTTCTCTCTGTTCCAGGTCTCCATGCAGGGCCAGGGCGTGAAAACCCTGCTGCCATAATTCATCGGCCAGTTCCTGGCACTGCTGTTTTCGATTACAGAACACCAGGCTGGATTCGGGTCGATAATGCTGCAACAGGGAAACTAGTGCCCTGGTTCTATTGCCTTTTTGTATTTCATAGAAGACCTGCTGTATCTTCTTGTTGTCATGTACGCTTTCTACCCGAATGTCTACCGGGTTATTCTGAATATCATCGCTGATTTCTTTAATTTGATCCGGATAGGTCGCTGAAAATAACAAGGTTTGTCTCTCGCGCGGTGTCTTATCAATAATGCGCATTATGTCTTCATGAAATCCCATATCCAGCATACGGTCGGCCTCATCCAGAACCAGTGTTTTTAAACCATCCAGCTTTAAAGATCTTTTCTGTAAATGTTTCAATATTCGACCGGGTGTGCCAACAACGATATGCGGATGATGTTCCAGTGAAGCTAACTGCGGCCCTATCGGTTTGCCGCCACACAATGTGACGATTTTGATGTTAGGTATCGCACGTGCCAGCAGGCGCGTTTCCTTGCTCACCTGGTCGGCCAGTTCACGTGTAGGGCAGAGTATCAGTGCCTGCGTCCGATAACTTTGTGGTTCAAGTTTATGCAGTAGACCAATGGCAAAAGCAGCAGTCTTGCCACTGCCTGTCTTTGCCTGTGCGAGAAGGTCTTTGCCTTTTAGAATTGCAGGCAGACCCCGTTCCTGTATCTCAGTCATTTTCTGGAAACCCATTGACTTGACACTCTCCAGCAGTTCCGCTGATAAGGGCAGGGATGAGAAGGAGCTATTGGTCACGATGCTGGGTCTATTTAATGAAGGGATCGAATTAAAGAAGGCAAGTTAAACAGCGCATCAATCTATAGAAAGTTGATGTACTAATTAATCTGCAGAGAAATTAACCATTCAAGTATATCTCAATTGAATACTGTAAGCGGGCATAATGGTGACATGCGACGCTTAAGAGAGAGTAAAGTGCAAAACTGATTATGACAGCCCTGAAAGTGGAGGTGCTAACTCGTTCAGGGTTTAGCTGGGGATTTCCAGATATTGCTGGCAGCCCAGCTGGTTTGCAGATAAAGCGTCTCGACCTTCTCTCTCGCCCAAGGTGTCCTGCGCAGGAATTTAAGGCTGGACTTAATGCTCGGATCATTAGTGAAGCAGTTAATATTGATCCGGTGGCCTCGTTCTTCCCAGCCATATTTTTCTTCCAGCCGGGTAAGCATCATTTTCAGCGTCACCCCATGCAACGGGTCCTGGCTGCCGGTACTGCTCATTTTGACCAGATTCCGCGATTTATCGGTGCATCGGGTTTTGACTCGCTTTTCTCGGATTTTGCTGTTTGAGATTTATCCTGCTCAGGTTGTATGTTTACTGGTGCCGCTATTTCAGCTTCAGTCTCTGTATGTTCAGATAAGTCTTGTTATTCGTCAGCCTGCCCTGGTTTTTTTGTCGCTGCCTTTTTTACACGGATCTTATTGCCCGCAACATCTTTACCGTTAAGGTTTTTGACTGCCGCCTTGGCATCACCAGGTCTCGGCATTTCAATGAAGGCAAAGCCTTTTGAGCTTCCGGTGTTCTTGTCGGTGGCGAGGGTGCAGTATTGCACCTTGCCGTAGGCTTCGAACAGAGCCTTGAGTTCTGCCTCTGTGGTTGTGCGGGCGAGATTACGTGCAAGTAGTTTCATCGTGATACCATGTTTGCGGCGAGATCGGCCATCAACTAATCAGCAGCTCAGTTAAATGGCATGTTTCAATGTGTTGATTATAACCATGTAAATCAACACAGAGATAATATCCTCTGCCCAGGTCGTCATTGAGTGTGGCTTAATACCTGATTCCCGGTGTCTCAATCTTCAGGCCATTTCCGCGTGCGTTCATATAGACTTCAAGGTTTATGTATTCTACAGAGTCTGATGCATAGGGTTCAGCACGCAGATTCGCCAGGCATCCGGTGATGCGCTCGGGCGTGCTGACTGCTTTGCCTGCAGTATAGCGGTAGCCCGGGAAACCGTTACTCTGGCCCTGGCTGAGTGTCTGGCCACGGAAAGTTCTCCCTGCATGGTAAACATGGCACTGATGACAGGCAATATCGACCTGGCCCCAGCGTGTATGGAACAGGTTTTTCCCTGCCTCGTAGTAAGGTGCCATTTCGCCACTAACATCGACATTGACGGTCTCTCCCAGTGCGAGGCGGCGGACGAAGGCCTCCAGTTGCAGAGCTTCTGCGCTTGAATGTCCAAGTGATGGACCGCCAATACGTTCATCCTGACACAGCAGAATCTGGCCGCGCAGAGTCAGCGGTTTTTTAAGTGCAGTACTGTAAACCGGGTAACTGGCGATATGTTTGATATCAAGCTTGCTGCCATCGTCCCCGTGACAGGAGGCGCAGGATTTTCCGTTTTTACCGGCTGTGGAAAACCGTATTTCGCCTGCATCGACGGTTAGCATTCCGGGATTGCCGAAGTCGTCAATCTGCATTTCCTGCATTTCCGGTGTCAGATAGTCATAACCGGACACCGGCTGCTGAGCGTGGGCTGCACTCAGGGTAATTGTAGTTAGAGGCAGAGTCAGGGCAAAGAAAAAACAATTGGATAAAGTCAGAATTTTCATGTCAGGTATGCCGGGTTATTATTTCAAACTGGTCAGGTAGGCCACAACGTCTTCAATTTCTTGCGCGTTGAGCCAGGTTTTGCCTTTGAGTGCCTTGGCAACCCGGTTTAGTTGCGCTGGAGTCCGGTAATAGCCGGGCATTACCGTTTCCGGGTTGAAACGTGACTGGTCGACAACGTGTAGGCGAATCATGCCGGTTGACTGGCGTGATCCTATACCCGTCAGGGGTGGTCCCAGGTTGCCAAAAAAAGGTTCTTCTGGAATGGGCAGCAGGTGACAGGCAAGGCAGTTGCCTCGAGACTGGTTCCCGGCAATGGCTTTGCCGCGTACTGCATTTCCTTCAAGGCCACCAAGAGGCTCTTTGATCTCAAAGTTTTCAACCTTCCACTCGTAGTAGGGCTGACCTGATGATGACGCATCAGTGGCGTAAGTGGTGGGGATAATTAGACTCGCAGCGAACAGCAGGGGAAGCCGGAACAGGCGTGTTTTCTGCATGAATTGGTACTCCTTACTGTATACTTAACTAAATTTATCTAAAACGAATATTATAACATATGAATATTTCATCCTGCAGACAGAACAGTTCTGCCTGCAGCTATGCAGAGAGCAGAAAATGCAAAATTTTTATCAGTAACAGGGTTGAAAGAGACGGTTTCGAATTGAATTACATTATTAACATTAATTTAGCGTTGATTAAAATCAATGTATTTGCAGAAGATAAAGCGTATAAAGATAGTATGGCTTAATACTATAAAGAGGAAAGGCTATGACCAAAATGATGTCACTTACCAAATTTGAACATCAAGTAGTACCGAAATTACGAGATCAGCTTAACCAGGCTGAGTCCGTTGAAGATGTAAAGAAGTTCTTTGTTGGGAATATTCAGGAGCTTCTCTCCCTTGCCACAGATGGCAGCCTGACCGCAGATTATGAAGATATTTCGCTGTTACCCGACCAGCAGCCGAGTTATTCATTGTCCACACAATTAACCAGCAATGCTGCAGTCATAGCGTTAACAGACAGCGATCTCAACGCGGTGCTGGGGCGTTTAGCAGACCAGGCTGCGCACCGTTACAAACACCTGGCGAAAAACAACAGCAAAACGAACCTGAAGATAAAAAATCATTAAGTTCTGATTCTCTGCTACTGCCGGTGCCCAATGTGGGTATCGGTATTGCCGTGGATTCTTACCAGTAAATGTATTGGCTTCGCTGGATTATCCACATTAGCTGTATATTGCGTGCAATTATTCTCCTGATGAAATAGATTCTGGCTCTGAATCCGTTATTTTCAGTATTAATTCAGATACCTGTAATACCCAACGGCGAATGTCCACAACGATGGAGGTCGAGTGGAGTCAATTATTTCAATCAGGAATCTCAGCAAGACCTACGCCTCTGGCTTTCGTGCGCTGAAGGACATCAACCTCGATATCCAGCAGGGTGAGATATTTGCACTGCTAGGCCCGAATGGTGCCGGCAAGACAACCCTGATCAGTATTATCTGCGGCATCGTTACCCCGGGGGAGGGGAGTGTCACTGTTAATGGCCATGATATTCTCACGGAGTTTCGAGCGTCACGGTCGATGATAGGGCTGGTACCACAGGAGCTTGCTACGGCAACTTTTGAGAGTGTCGAGGCAACGATGAGTTTCAGCCGAGGATTGTTCGGCAAGCCACCTAATCCGGCCCATATAGAAAAAGTGCTGCGCGATCTGTCCTTATGGGACCGACGCAAAGACAGGATTATAAACCTTTCAGGCGGTATGAAACGCCGTGTTCTAATTGCCAAGGCGCTGGCGCATCAGCCGCAGGTACTTTTTCTTGACGAGCCAACAGCAGGCGTTGATGTCGAGCAGCGACGCGACATGTGGGCGATGGTGCGGGGACTGCGTGATACTGGTGTTACCGTTATCCTGACTACGCACTATATTGAAGAAGCTGAAGAAATGGCTGACCGCATTGGAATAATAAATGACGGAGAAATCAGCGTGATAGAAGAAAAATCGGTGCTGATGAACAAGCTGGGAAAGAAGCAACTGCAACTGACCTTGCAAAAATCGTTAACTGCTGTACCGGCTGAACTGGCTGACTATTCACTGGAACTGCAGCAGGAAGGCAACGTGCTGATATACACCTTCGATACGCAGAAAGAGCACACAGGAATATCAGAACTGCTGCGCCAGCTGGGAAAACTGGGCATCGATTTTAAAGATCTGCACTCCAGTCAGAGTTCACTGGAAGATATCTTTGTTAGCCTGGTGAGTGATAAAGCATGAATTTCTATGGCATCCGTGCAATATATATTTTTGAAATGTCGCGTACCTGGCGCACTTTGATGGAGAGTATCGCTTCACCGATCCTCACTACATCGCTCTACTTTATCGTTTTCGGCGCGGCGATCGGTTCACGCATGGGTGAGATAGACGGAATCTCCTATGCCTCATTTATCATTCCCGGCTTGTTGATGCTTTCGCTGCTCGGAGAGAGTATCTCGAATGCTTCGTTCGGTATCTATTTTCCCAAGTTTTCCGGCACGATCTATGAGGTGCTCTCGGCGCCGGTATCACCATTCGAGGTGGTGATCGGGTACGTCGGCGCAGCTGCAACCAAGTCTCTCATCATCGGCCTGCTCATTCTTGCGACAGCGCGTCTGTTTGTTGATTACGAGATTATGCATCCGCTCTGGATGGTCAGCTTTTTGCTGCTCACCGCAGTCACTTTCAGCCTTTTCGGTTTTATCATCGGCTTGTGGGCAGACGATTTCCAGAAGCTGCAGATCATCCCGATGATGGTCATCACCCCCCTGACATTCCTCGGTGGTGCCTTTTACTCAATCAGCATGCTGCCGCCGTTCTGGCAGAAGGTCACCCTGTTCAACCCGGTGGTCTACCTGATCAGCGGCTTGCGCTGGAGTTTTTACGGTGTTTCCGACGTAAAGGTTGGCATCAGCATGGTCATGATACTGGTCTTCATGCTGCTGTGTATGTTGTCGGTATGGTGGATATTCAAGACCGGTTACAGATTGAAGGACTAATAGTTTTTTCAGCTGTTAAGTTCAACAGATGCGAGTGATAAAACAAATCAATCTGCTGAAAACTAACTAAAGCGCCTGTTCGAGTCTTTCCTTTAAAATATCCACAAGGCCTGAATGCTCGCCAACCAGCGGAGTAATCACGGCCTGTAATGACGGGTTTGCTGCGACTACCCGGTCACGGATGGATGTGATATCACCACCGCTGCCGGCGTGGCGACCAGGTGCCAGGAACAGCATTGATAAGACGACGGGCGTATCGTCTTCACTGGTGGCAAGTTCATCAAGAACTTCCTCAAGCAAACGGCCAGTGAAGTCGTACTCGCTTCCCGGTCGCCGTTCCATCACCGCTTCATGCAGCGATATCCCCGGGTCAAGTATCTGCCGCATCTGCGATGCCAGTAATTCGCGCACGGCAGCGACCTCGCGTGTTGGCGAGCCATGATCTACAAGGATCACGCGTGAACGGGGAATTCCATGTGCACGCAGTGTCGTCTCAATGTTGTCGCAGAGGATTCGGGCCAGGCGCTGATCACCATCGGGCAGCGGGCATAATACATCTGCCAGGGTAAGCCCGAAGGGGCCGAACTCCTTCTGCAGGCAGCCAATGATATCGGGAATAAACGAAGTCAGGGCACGGCTCTGGCCAAAGAACAGCGGCACGACAAGAAATTTTCTTCTTCCGCTTTGCAACTGGTCTCGTAAAAATGCTTCAAAGGTCAACGCAGGTCTGCCTTCAACCAGGCCCGGGTCGATATGGTTGGCATGTTGCAGAGAAACCGGGTAGATGGTCTCCCCAACAGTGTCTTCAAGAGATCGTGCGAGTTTCCGCAAGCTCAATGTTGCCTCGGCCCTGCGGGACCCGTTGTCTAGCAGTATTATTGTTTGCTTGTCCATCTGTCAGCCTGTACTTTGGCTTCTCTGCTGTTGTGGCTGAGCCTGCCTCTGTACCTGCAACAACTGTTGCAACATAGAGAGCAAATCACGGCATCCAGATCAGAGAATTTGAGCGCAGACCATAGCATAACTGGACCTCGCACTTATACATGTTTAGTTTGGTGTTTTAGCTTACGCTAAAATCCAGTATTGTCTTAATTACCAGCCACAAGCAACTGAAAGTAGCCTATGTATTTTGAAATTGCCGATATTACAGTCTCCATTTGGCTGCTATTGGTCTGGGGTGTGCTCGTCGGTTTTGTCTTTTCTACTGTTGGGGCTGCAGGCGGTATTCTTGCCTCTGTTGGCCTTATCTCGGTGTTTGGGATTCAGGACCCCAACCTGGTCAAGCCAATGGCGCAGTCTCTTACCCTGGTGACACCGCTTATTGCGGTGCCGCTGTATATCCGTCAATGCCGCATGGTCACCAGCCTCGCTTTACTGCTTGGGGTAGGTGGCGTACTGGGTGCAATGCTTGGCAGTTATCTGTCGCTCAATTACCTGTCTGACATGAGTGTGTTCAAACCGGTATTTGCTGGCCTGATTTTCCTCATTGCAGGTCAAATAGCCTGGCAGCTATGGCAAGGCAGAGGGGCTGTATCGGAGCGGACAAAATCAGTACGTGCTGCTGAATTATTTCAGATACATATGCAGGGTGGAGGAAAGTCCTGTGAAGTAGGTGTGCGCAAAGTAAACGCCACGCGAGGACGCATTACCATTGAGTTCGGTGAAGAAAAGTTTTCTTTTAACCCGCTGTTGCCGTTTTTATCAGGAGTTGCGATTGCTGTAATGTCTTCAGCACTTGGTGTAGGTGGTGGTTTTCTGCTCGTTCCATTCATGACTATCATCATGGGTTTGCCAATGTTTATTGTCGCTGGTACGGCAGCGTTGGCTGTAGCAATTCACTCCCTGACATCAATCAGCAACTACGTACGCCTGGGTGTTGACCTGGATTATCCTCTGCTTGGCCTGCTGATGCTGGGCGTTGCAGCTGGTTCACTGGCAGGGCCCTATATCAGTAAATATATCCCCGAAAAGGGGCTGCGGATTTTTCTAATGCTGGTGTTGCTGCTGATTGGTCTCAGGTACACCGGTTTATATTAATTCTGCAGATTGCAGTTTTATAAGCGAGGTATTATGGGCAGGAAATTGGTGTAGAGCTAATTGGCCCGGCAGGTGCTAAAAAGCACGCTGCCAGGTCTGTACACAAAGAAGATGCAGCTTATGTCATTAATGCAGCATGCGCGGCGGCCAGGCGTGCAACGGGTACACGGGGTGCAGAGCAGGAAACATAGTCTAGCCCTGCTTTATGGCAGAAATAGATTGAGTCCGGATGCCCGCCATGTTCACCGCATATGCCAACCAGCAGGTCGGGGCGTGCTTTCCTGCCCCACTGAACCGCCAGTTCCATCAGTTTGCCGACACCTTTTTCATCAAGCACTTCAAATGGATTGTCCTGCAGTATTCCATACTCGTTATACATCGGCAGAAACTTGTTTTCAGCATCTTCGCGAGAGAACGAGAACGTTGCCTGGGTAAGGTCATTGGTACCGAAAGAGAAGAACTCTGCTTCTTCAGCGAGACTTTCCGCACGCATGCACGAACGTACTACTTCGATCATAGTACCAAACTGGAAGCCTGGTGAATGACCCAGGGTTTGCTTCAGCTCGGCACTGATAGCATCGACATGCTTCTTTACAGACAGTAGTTCCTGCGTAGTACATACCTGCGGCACTTTGATCTTCGGGTGTACTTCTATGCCGTTCTTTTCACATTCCGCGGCAGCCTCAAGGATAGCCCTGATCTGCATGGAATAAATTTCCGGGAAGGTGATGCCAAGACGGACACCGCGATGACCAAGCATTGGATTGGTCTCATAGAGCACGCGAACCTTTTTCAGCATTGTTTCTTTCTTCGCAATCGCCTCTTCAACCAGGTGGGCATCAACGATATGACGAATGGATTCTGCCTCGCTGCTTGCCTTGTTCGGGTCAACCAGCAATGACATTGTTCCTGCCAGGACATTCATGCCCTGTACTGTTTGTTTAAGTTGCTTGAGGTACTTCAGCTCATCTGTCAGCTGGTTTTCTGATGGCAGGAACTCATGGATAGGCGGGTCCAGCAGCCGGATAGTTACAGGGTGTGGAGACATCACTTCGAATAGTTCTTTGAAGTCACTGCGTTGCATCGGCAATAACTTGTTCAGGGCGACCTGTCTATCCTCGAGAGTGTCTGCAACAATCATTTCGATCACTACAGGCAGGCGATCGACATCATTGAACATGCGCTCTGTCCGGCATAGACCGATGCCCTGGGCACCATATTTCAGGGCGCGCCGGCCATCGTCGGCGCTGTCACCATTAGCCATGACAACCAGTTTCGCTGACTCATCGGCCCAGCTCAGCAATATATTGAGCTCAGCAGTGAATTCAGCCTCAACGGTAGCAATTTCACCGAGGTACAGGCGTCCGGTGGTACCGTCTATGGTTATCATGTCACCTTCGTGTATGGTGGTATCGCCAATAAACGCTTCACGCATAGCAACATCAACTTCGATACCTTCGGCTCCGGCAACACAGGGTTTACCCATGCCGCGTGCAACAACGGCAGCATGAGAAGTCTTACCGCCGCGACTGGTCAGTATCCCCTGTGAGGCAAAGAAGCCATGGATATCCTCCGGTTTTGTCTCTTCACGAACAAGGATGACACGCGCACCTGTCTTACCCTGCTGCTCAGCTCTGTCAGCATCGAAGACGGCGCGACCACAGGCTGCACCCGGTGAAGCTGGCAGCCCCTGTGCCAGGGAATTGACACGGACAGCCGGATCAAGGCGCGGGTAGAG
>JARFQI010000013.1 GCA_029287855.1 Arenicellales bacterium
ATAGTATCTATAAGCTGATGCCGATTTATGCCAAGTTTCTTTAGCCGGGAGCTAAGAGTGGTCGGCCTGAGTTTCAGCAATGTGGCGGCACCGTTATCACCAAATACCTGGCCATTGCATTGTTTCAGTGCTGCTATGATATTCTTGCGTTCGTGAGCACGTAGTTCTTCATCCGTTAATATTCGACTATCAACATCAATAGCGTCTGTATCGGTTGCAGTTTCTATAGATATCCCCTCATTGCTTGGCAGGTCAAGGCGTATGCGTTTGCCCTGAGAGAGGATCAGGGAGCGCTCGACAACATTTATTAATTCACGAATGTTACCTGGCCACGGGTACGATTGCAGGCGCTGGATATCTGACCTGGAAAATTGCATCGGTGGCTTACCCAGTTTTTTGCTGACTGAATTCATGAAATGACTGGCCAGGAAAGGAATGTCTTCGATGCGTTCTCGTAAAGGGCCGCACAGTACTGGAAAGACATTAAGTCGGAAATACAGGTCTTCGCGAAATCGTCGGGCGGTCACTTCCTGTTTTAGATCCCTGTTAGTCGCAGCGATAATGCGGACATCTACATGCTGTGTGGTCGATTCGCCGACGCGCTCAAACTGCTGTTCCTGCAATACGCGTAATAACTTTCCCTGCAGATCGAGAGGAATCTCTCCAACTTCATCAAGAAACAGGGTGCCGCCATTGGCCATCTCGAAACGACCGGCACGATCACTGACAGCACCGGTAAATGCTCCTTTTACGTGGCCAAAAAATTCACTTTCAAACAGATCCTTGGGTATGGATGCACAATTGACGCGGATTAGCGGGCGATCATGCCGTTTGCTGCTGCCATGGATGGCACGGGCAATCAGTTCTTTGCCAGTGCCGGATTCACCGCTGATTAGTACGTTGGCATCGGTTGGAGATACCAGTTCAATCTGTTTAATGATGGTATGGATAGCATGACTACGCCCGACAATCTCCTTGTAATTATGCTCACCGCGATATTCTTCCAGCAGGTAGGCGTTTTCCATTTCCAGTCGCTTCTTCAACGACTGCACCTCGGCAAGTGCTGCTCGCAGTTTAGTCTCGGCACGCTTGCGTTCCCCAATGTCCCTGAAAATGACCACGGCACCGGCGATTTGTCCCTGCTCAGTGATGGGGGTACTGGTATATTCCACCATTATTGGTGAGCCGTTTTTATGCCAGAACACTTCATCTTCAACGGTGTGCACCTCGCCATCATTGAAGGCTGCATAAATATGGCACTCCTGGGCAAGGTAGTCAGTTCCATCTGCATGCGTATGATGAATCATCTGGTGGATATTCTTTCCTACCAGTTCTTCACTCTTCCATCCCAGCATGCGCTCAGCGGCCGGGTTACAGAATGTTGTATTGCCATTTCTGTCGACACCATAGATGCCATCACCAGCGGCCTGCAAAATAAGCTTGTTTTCATGCTCAAACTCACGAAACACGGTTTCCATGACTTTCCATCCTATCAGCCCATCACGGTGCAACCTGTTGACTTCTATAGTGTTCTTCAGGTGTTCAAGCTGTGCCAGATCACGAATGGTAAATAACAAGGTTCCATCTGTATCGAGCAGGCTAGCGGTGATGTCGAGTGACAAAGACTCACCATCCGAATTACTGGCATTAATATCATTCACATGGGCATGTCCCTTGTCATACGCAGCCTGAGTAAATACCACCAGTTTGCCCAACTCTCCCCTGAACAAGGTGCTGGGAGTTAAATCTGCTAACTGGTCCTTCTCGTAGCCAAGCAGATCTTGTGCTGCAGGGTTTGATGCCACAAAGGTATCGGCAGCAGGGTTAACCAGCAGCATGGCTTCTGTAGTGCGGGTAAAAATTTTTTGCAGTAGATCTGGCGTCATAGTTGATATTGGTTCGGACTCGGTTTATTAAAATAATGCAATATTTATGCCTGATCACGAATATTCGTAGAAGGAATACTGATTATCGTAAAACTACGAAATTTCGTGCTTATGGATTTTTCTACCCTATTTCATATTACTAATAATAAACAGTTACTTATATGAGTATTTATGTATTGGCACTAAACCTGCATTTTCTCTAAACGAAACCGTGGGGAATCTTTGGTCACCCACGTCATTCGGAAACATTTGTGCATTTGTGCACCCTGTTAGCGTATGAATGCAATAAAGCTGCACTGTATTTGCTAACAAACCGTTATAGAGGAATTAAAATGAAATTCAAAAGTCTGAACAACCCATATAATCCGGACAAAAGCCTGTTGCATGAAGCAAGCTGTGACTGCCCGATCTGCGCCGCAGATCATAGTGAGGGCAATGAGAGTAAGAAGCAGGCAGCAATTGAAAAAGCAGTGTTCGAGAAATCAACACTTGAGAATCAATCACAAGTGAACGCTGCTGAGATGGCTAATTCTAGTCTGCAATCGCCGGAAGACATCATGGACAGGGCAATTGAAAGCGCAGTTGTTCGCTCAGTGTTCGGACACAATGACATTAGCCGTCGCGCCTTTCTAGGGATGGTCGGTGGTGGTACGGCGGCAGCCCTGCTGGGATCCATGTTTCCGATGGAAGAAGCGAAAGCGGCACTGAAAGACTCGATGGGCAAGCTGGAAAAGTCTAAGCTGAAAGTCGGCTTTGCACCAATTACCTGTGCCACCCCAATTATTATGGCTCACCCAATGGGCTTTTATTCTAAGTATGGCCTTGATGTTGACGTGATAAAAACAGCAGGCTGGGCCGTGGCGCGCGACAAGTCACTGGCCAAAGAGTACGACGCCTCTCACATGCTAACACCGATGCCATTGGCAATGACCATGGGCGCTGGCTCGACCGCCAAGCCATACCTTATGCCGGCGGTAGAGAACATCAACGGCCAGGCGATTGTGCTGCATGTTGATCATAAGGACAAACG
>JARFQI010000155.1 GCA_029287855.1 Arenicellales bacterium
CAAAAAGATAGTTGCCAGGCCGAGGAAACTAACAAAGCCGACAACGTCTGCAACAGTGGTCAGGGCGACACCGCCGGCCAGCGCAGGGTCTATGCCCATTCGTTCCAGCATAGAAGGCAACAGGGCGCCAAACAGCGCTGAGCTGGCCATGGTGATAATCATTGCCACGCCGATGATTATCGCCAGCGACAGGCTTTTGAACCATAGCAGCGTGACCAGGGTCACGACGAGGGCCCAGATGATGCCGTTGAGACTGCCGACCAGTAGCTCTTTAAAAAATACCTTTCTGGCATTTTTGTCTGTGATAGTGCCATTTGATAAACCGCGGATGACCACAGTCAGGCTCTGTATACCGGCATTGCCACCCATGCTGGCGACAACCGGCATCAGTACCGCCAGTGCAACCAGGCCACTAATGGTTTCCTGAAAGCGGCCGATCACCATTGCAGCAATAAAGGCAGTGATGAGATTTATACCGAGCCAAACAGCGCGGCTGCGGGAAGTGCGAATCACTGGTGCGAAAATATCTTCTTCTTCATCCAGACCCGCAGGTGCCATGACTCGCCGGTCTGCCTCATCCTGAATGACATCAACGATATCATCAATGGTGATACGGCCTAACAGGTAGTTCTGATCATCGACAACAGGGGCTGATACCAGGTTATAACGGGCGAAAGCCTGAGCTACTTCCTGCTGTGGCTGTTGAGCAGAAAAAGAGCGAATACTCGATTTTGTGATTTCATCGATACGCTGGTTATCTTCAGCCGTCACAAGTTCAGATAACAGCAGAACGCCAATAAGTTTGTTATTGCGATCGACGACAAAGAGTTTATCCGTATACTCCGGTAATTCATTTAGCATGCGCAGATAGCGGCGTGTAACAGCAACCGTAACACGTGGCCTGATTGCCACGGCATCAATATCCATCAGGCCGCCGGCAGTATCCTCAGCATAAGAGAGGACGGCATTCAGCTGATCGCGTTTTTCACGGTCTGTGATGTAGAGAACTTCAGCGATAACTTCATCGGGGAGTTCGGGGATCAGGTCGGCGATTTCATCGGTGTCGAGACCATGCACCGCTGCAGCCAGGGAAGGTGTGTCCATATTGGACATAAGGCCTTCACGCACACCTTCAGAAAGCTCGACCAGGGTTTCACCGCGTCGCAAGTTATCAATATGAGGCCAGACCAGTTCACGGCTTTCAGGTGGGATGGATTCCAGTAAGCGGGCAATGTCAGCAGGATGGAGATCATGCAGTTCATCAGCAATATGATCAATACCCGATTCATTCAACACAGAAACAATGTGTTTAATCAGGTCTTCAACATTATTGCTTGCTACTGTCATGAATGCTCCGCAAAAGGTTGTACGGAGTTTACCAGATAGCGGTGACGGTTACCCTGTAAAGCTAAATTTGCGAAAGGGCGATATTAACTGTGTTTGCCAGACAGCAGCCTGCGTGTCTTTTTTTTCGCCTCGCTGACATTAATCCGGCGGATCACCGATTTTGCTTCGAGCAGGCTTGCTGTGTCCATACTCAGCTGCCTTAGTCCGAGGCCAAGCAGGACTTCAATGAGATTAGGGTCGCCAGCCATCTCACCACAGAGTGTGACAGGAATGTCGGCTTTATCCGCAGCACGCACGGTCATCTCAATTAACCTCAGTACAGACGGGTGCAGCGGGTCATACAGGTAGCTGACTTCATCGTCGACACGGTCAATGGCGAGGGCATACTGGATCAGGTCATTGGTGCCAATGGAGAAAAAATCGAGGTGAGGCGCAAACAGGTCAGCAGAAATGGCTGCCGCGGGCACCTCTATCATGCCGCCGATCGGCATTTTTGGATTAAACGGAATGTTCTCTTCCCGCAGTTCCTTGCGGGTCTTTTTGATCAGGTTTAATACCTGTTGCAGCTCATCTAAGCTCGACATCATTGGAATCATCATGCGTATGCGCCCGTGTGCAGAGGCGCGCAGTATTGCACGCAATTGCGGAATGAACAGGGCAGGGTTGCCCAGGCTCATTCTTATACCACGCAGGCCAAGCGACGGGTTGACCACTGACTCATTGCCAGTATCAAGTTGTTTGTCTGCCCCAAGATCCATAGTACGGATGATGACTGGTTGCTTTTTGAGACCGCGAATGACGCGCATGTAGGCATTAAAGTGATCATTTTCAGTTGGCATCTTCTGCCGGTTCAGGTAGAGAAATTCTGTTCGAAACAGGCCAATTCCAGCTGCCCTGACATTCAGTGCCTGGCGAACATCCTGTGGCAGGTCGATATTCGCCAGCAGATTGATTCGGTGTCCGTCCAGCGTCACCGAAGGACTTTTAGTCAGTGCAGCGAGCTTGCGGGCATTTTCCAGTATTTCCTTTTTCAGCTTGCGGTAGGCTGTCAGCGTATTTTTGTCTGGCGCAATAATGACATCGCCGGTACGGCCGTCGACGATAATCTTGTCACCATGACTAATATAGAGGGTTGCCGCATGCAAACCTACGACGGCGGGTATACCGAGGCCGCTGGCGAGGATGGCAGAATGGGATATCGGGCCACCAAGGTTGGTCAGAATGCCGCGTATGTGGCGAGGTTTTAATGCCAGGGTATCAGCCGGGGCAAGGTCGCGGGCAACGATAATCGGGTCCGAGAATTCGCTGGTAATATCGGTGTTGCTGATGTGGTCTATACCCATCAGGTTTCTTTGTATACGATCCACTACCTGGCGGATATCATCACCCTTGGTACGCAGATACTCGTCCTCCATCGCTTCAAACACTTCTATCAGGGACTTGCTTTGCCGCGCTATCGCCTGCTCAGCATTAATCTGATGAGTGGCGACAAGATCTTCAGGCTGTTGTGCCAGCATCGGGTCATCGAGCATCATCAGGTGGGCTTCGATAAATCCCGTGGCTTCAGGAGGAGAGTCGGAAGTGATCTGCTGGCGGATCTGGATCATCTGTATGCGCGTAGCGGCAATGGCTGCACGAAGGCGATGCACTTCATCACTGATATGTTTCTTGGGTATAAGGTATTCAGGAATATTTGACGATTCCTGAGGCAATAGGCATGCCGTGCCAATAGCGATCTCTCTGCCAATGCCCGAGCCATGTAAAGAAAGCATTACTCGTCTTCCCCAAAACGGTTATTAATGAGATTGAGAAGTGCTTCAGTCGCTTCTTTTTCATCAGTGCCATCCACTTCCATCAACATTTGGGTGCCCTGCGAAGCCGCAAGCATCATGATTCCCATAATACTTTTTCCATTGACGCTATGTGGACCGTAAACAAGATAAATATCACTGTCGAAAGATGCGGCGAGTTTGACAAAACTTGCAGCAGCCCTCGCATGCAGACCGAGCCGGTTGATAATGTGAATCTGTTCGGTGATCATGCGCTATCTGTCACCACAACCGTCATTCGCTGCATCAATAATAGCAGAGATGCCAATGACACCGCCTTCTTCAGCATAATGTGACAGTGTGATCAGGTTCTCATCACGGTGGTTCAGTACCCGCAAAAGCATCGGCAGATTAAGACCACTTACCAGTGCAACATGAGAGTGCTTAACGAATTTTCTCGCAATATTAAAATGTGTGCACCCATGCAGGTCAGCAAGTATCAGGCATTGACCCCCAGCAGTCATCTGTTCTATGGCATGCTGTAACTGCACAGGTAATGTGTCAGCCGTGTCCGACTGATCGTACACACTGATAACCTCAACACTTTCGACAGAGTGGTTCAATATATGAGTCGCCGCATTTAACAACTCATTACCTATCTCACCGTAGGCTAAAAGGATCAGGCCGGTCATATTAACTCCCGATGACTCAGTTGAACCTTTGAACCATATTCTTTTAGTTTGACTGCCAGCTGTTCTGAAACAAAAACAGAACGATGCTGGCCTCCCGTGCAACCAATGGCGACAGTGATGTAACTCCTGTTTTCTCTCTCGAATGCTGGTAACCATTCAGTTAGAAAATCGTAAATATGATCAACCATGGAAGTGGCGGCCGGGTTTGAACTGAGGAATTTGATCACATCCTTATCCATGCCAGTCTGCTGTCGCAATGTTTTCTCCCAATAGGGATTGGGCAGGCAGCGCACATCGAAAACGAAATCTGCATCACTGGGAATACCATGCTTATGCCCAAAGGAAACGATCTGCAGCATCATTGAGGTGCCATCTCGGGCTCCCACCAGATTGCGGACCTGGCTGCGCAGTTCATGTGGGGTGGTGTGGCTGGAATCAATTTCCATGCTGGCGCTTTGTGCCAGAGACGCAAGCAGCTGCTGCTCGTTCCTGATGCCTTCAACCAGCGAAGTTGCCTGGTTGGTTAGCGGATGACGTCTGCGAGTTTCACTAAAGCGCCTGATTAATGTGTCTTCATCAGCGTAGAGGTAGAGTATGTGAAAATCTATTCCCAGTTGTTTAAGGCTTTCCAGGCTATCTGGCAGTGTTTCCAGAAAATGCCGGTTTCGAATATCAATACCTACAGCAGCCTGGCTGCCGGGGCTGTTCATCAGGCTGGATGCAAAATGTGGCAACAGGTTGGCAGGCAGATTGTCGATACAGTAATAACCGATGTCTTCAAGGGCCTGCAGCGCCACTGTCTTGCCAGAACCAGAGAGACCGCTGACGATAGTGAGATCCATTAACGATAAACCACGATTTGAATTACTGGATGATTTGGAACCCTGTGTCTATTCATGAATTGTATTTTACACCTGGAAGAATCATTTTTTGCTTCGAGTCATCAAAATTGCCAGTTGCTACCACAAGCGGCATACGACCCTGATCTGTATTATTCAGTCTGCAAACCGCATGCTGCAGATTAAATCAGAGGTTCTTTATTCTGATGAATTGATTGCATCTTGCTGGATTCTAATGAAATCCTCAACCGCATTATAACCACGTGCGAAAAGAATCTGGTTACGAACAGCTGCTTCAATCATCACCGACAAATTTCGGCCTGATGTCACTGGTACAGTGATCTCGGGAACCTGTATTCCAAGAATCTCACGATAGCTCTGTTCCTGGTGCAGGCGGTCCATGCTACCCAGCTTCTTCGGGTCCATACGCTGTAGATTAACTATCAGTTCAATTCTTTTTGCAATGCGCGTCGCGGCTTCACCAAACATTTCACGAATATTGAGGATGCCTAATCCACGCACTTCAAGGAAGTGGCTGAATTTTGGATTGCAGAAGCCTTCAAGGTGTTCAGGCGAGGTGCGGCGTATAGTCACGGCATCATCGGCGACCAGGTGATGGCCTTTTGATATTAATTCCAGTGCCAGCTCACTTTTACCGATCCCGCTTTCACCTGTCAGTAATACACCATGGCCCATTACCGAAAGTAATACGCCGTGCATCGATGATTTGGGTGAAAGTGCGCGTGCAAGGTGAAATTGCAGGTGATAAATCAGCTCAGGGGCTGGCAGCTGGCTGACCATCAATGGCATCTCTGCTTCATCAGCAATTTCCAGTAGATTGTGTGGGATCTGCATGCCATCACTGACAAGAATAGCAGCGGTACGCGGCTGATGAAAAATGCGTGATATTGTCGTTACAGTGTGTTGTTCATCTAATTGTGCCAGGTAATCGAGTTCTTCCGGCCCAATAATCTGAACACGGTTGGCATGTACTGTATTGAGATAACCAACCAGTGCCATGCCTGACCAACGGGCATCGGGTGCTTCCAGGCTGCGCTTGTTGCCACTTTCGCCTGCTATCCATTTTAATTGTAACCGTTCGCTATGTGATTCAAAGACATTTCCGGCTGTCAGTACTGTCCGGAGAGTCATATCAATGAGTCTCTCCAATTTCAGCCTGGGTATCGAAAATAGCACGAATCTGTGCTGCATCAGATGTCTCCAGCAGTTTACGTCGTGTTTCGTCGACACGGAAAATTCCGGCAAGGCTGGCGAGCAATTTCAGATGTTCTTCTGTGGCATTTTCAGGAACAAGAATGGCGAAAATCAGGTTTACCGGCAGATGATCTGCGGCATCGAATTCCAGCGGCTCCTGCAGGCGCAGAAAGATTCCAGCAACATCATCAAGACCTGATATCCTGGCATGCGGCAAAGCGATGCCATTGCCAATACCGGTACTGCCCAGATTCTCACGATCAATCAGCATGCTGAAAATCTGGCCCGCATCGGTAGCTGGCAATTGTTCAGCAAACATATTTGCAATCTGTTCCAGTAGTCTTTTTTTACTGGTTGTTTGATGAGCGGTGAAGATCCCGCCGCGATCAAGGATAGCTCCTATATCTGGGCTATCCTGATGGGTTTCTACAGATGCGGCGGGGTGATGCATGTTAGCGTGGCCGGCTGGCATATTAAGCTATCGTATTTCTACGGTGGTCCTTGATCTTTTCCTTGTGCTTAATTACCTGTCGATCAAGTTTACTGGACAGTGCGTCTATCGCTGCATACATGTCGCCATTTTCTGAATTGGCATGAATGGTCGCACCACTGGCATTAATCGTTGCTTCTGCAATCTGGCGTGTTTTTTCAACTGATAACACGACATGAGTGGTGGTTACATGATCAAAATGACGATGGACGCGCTCCAGTTTTTCGGTGACATAATCATGGAGGGCGTCGGTGACTTCTATGTGCTGACCAGTGATATTTAGTTGCATAGTGTAAAACTCCGTCAGATAGTTAGCGATTTTCGCATGTTGGAAGGGGGAATGCTCATTAATTCCCGGTATTTGGCGACTGTGCGCCGAGCTACGCATATGCCTTGTTGTGATAATAACTCAGCAATGCGGTTGTCACTTATCGGTTTTCCCACAGGTTCGGCATCCACCAGTTTCCTTATCTGGGAACGAATAGCTGTAGCCGAACAGGTTCCACCATCTGTCGTACTGACATGGCTGGAAAAGAAATACTTCAGCTCAAAAACTCCTATAGGAGTCTGCATATATTTATTTGTTGTGACTCGTGAAATAGTGGACTCGTGCAATTCCAGGGCATCGGCAATGTCATGTAATACCATCGGTTTCATTGCTTCATCACCTTCTTCAAAAAAGGCCTGCTGTCGTTTAATGATTTCATTAGCAACATTTAGCAGCGTGTCATGTCGGTTTTGCAGGCTTTTGATGTACCAGCGTGCTTCCTGCAGATTTTCTTTCAGGTAGCGGTTGTCTTTACTGTTATCACCGCGTCGTATCAAGCTCTGGTAATAGCGGTTCACCTGTAACTTGGGCAGGGCTTCCTCGTTTAGCAGTGCAACCCAGGTTTCATTAACTTTTTTTACCGTAATATCAGGAATGATATAGCGTGTCTCAGACGGATTTATGAAACTTCCAGGACGAGGATTGAGACTCTGAATCAGGCTGATAGCGCCACTAAGGGCTGTTGACTTTCCTTTCAACACGCGTTTCAGTTTGGCTAGATCCCTGTGAGCGACCAGGTCAAGATGTTTATCCACAATGGACCTTGCAGTATCCAGGTGCGGCGTGTCTTCGGGCAGATGCCGTAGTTGTATATACAGCGAGTCAGCAACATCAATAGCGGCTACACCAACGGGGTCGAAGCTCTGGATTTGATGGAGTATTGCCACTACTTCATCAATCTCGATATCATGTGTCTGTCTCTTATACACATCTCCCGAGCC
>JARFQI010000068.1 GCA_029287855.1 Arenicellales bacterium
ACCTGCTCTCCACCAATACCCCAATTGTCAGTGTCAACTTCATCAATAACGACAACGGTGGTTTTTGGATTTTTCCCAAGCACATCAACAAGCAAATTTGTAACACCGCTAATCAGATTTTTCTTCTGTTCTTTCGTCACACCTTCGTTGGTAATTTTAATATTCACATATGGCATAAGTTATCCTTTTTTATAGTCTAGCTTTCCAGTGCAGCTCTATACTCTACATGCGCTGCTATGATCTGAGCTTTATAGCTATTTTCTCTTCAGCGAACTCTATAATATCTCCAGAAAAAATTTTCCTGCGTTTTCTAGTTTCCACCTTGCCATTCACAATAACACGGCCTTCTGCAATTACAGATTTTGCTTCACCCCCGCTTGAGGCCATGCCCTCAAATTTCAGGATCTTGTAGAGTTCAACCGGTTCTATTGTCACTCCAACTTCTCTCATATTCCAGGTCTCACTTTTCTCAATTGGCTGGAGTTACATAACAGGAAATGTATCAACAGGTCCCAGGTAATAATTACATCAGAAGGAACTCTGCGTTACATTTTATTAATTACACCGGCAAAATTTCTTACTTGTTCCCAATTGGTAAAATCATTGACTGATTTTGGATCTGTCGGTCCTTTAGTAATGTACATAATCAGTCGTATCATCTGCCGATCGAAAAAGCGGTATTTCTGGTAATCAATTTTACCTGCAAACACTTCGAGCTCAGCTGGTTTCCATAGTACTTGCTGTAGAAATTTCTTCATGTAGGGATTGTTATCAGGCCGATCCTTGTTGGCTTTTCTGGCGACTACGTTGACGGAAAAAAATGCAGAGGGCATATTCTCCAGTATTTCCTGCTGCCTGTTAATAAAATCCAGTACGCTTTTATTATGCTTACCATATCTAATGCTCGCCCCGATGACTAACTTATCATATTTCGCTAAATCGACATCAGATGCGTTATCTATTGATATCAACTCAACTATATTAGCCTGCGTTTCTAGAATTGACTGGATTTCCTGACAGATCTCAATAGTATGACCATCTGTGGTTGAATAGATAATAAGAATATTTGCCATTACGAATACCAGATATAACTAATAATATTAAAATCGTCTACTCTATTAACCACCGGAAAAAAACGGCAGCGCAAGAAAGAACTTGATGACAAATGCATTCATCAGATCGATAAAGAATGCACCTATCAATGGAATAACAAGAAAGGCTAGCTGAGATGGACCATATTTTATAGTCACTGCAGTCATATTGGCGATAGCAACTGGAGTAGCTCCCAATCCCAGGCCACAGAAACCAGAGGCCATAACAGCTGAATCATACGTTTTTCCGGTTACAACAAATACCAGGTAAACCGCCACCAGTGTCGTTGCAAATGTCTGCGCGAGCACCATAACAAGCATTGGCCCGGCAGACTCTACCAGCGACAATAACTGCATACTCATCAGGCTCATCGCAAGGAACAGCTCCAGGTTTAATTCCCCCGCACGATCAATTGTAACCTTGCTCAGCGGACGGTCAAAAAAATCAGCCAGGTTCGTGATAACTATGCCAACCATCATAGCAGTTAGAAACCCTGGCAAACTTAAACCTTTCATTGCAAGGTGACTGTTTACTATATCGCCAGCTGAAACACAGAGACAGAGAACCAATATCGTACCCAGTACATCATTTATGTGAGTCTCAGAATCACGCCCTGTCTCAGGCTCTCTACAAGCTGGTTCTGCGCAGATATTGGCAGTTGGCTGAAGTTGATGTTTTGTGATCAGCCATCCGCCTATAGGACCCCCAATGACACCGCCTGCTATAAGACCAAACGTGGCACAGGCGATGGCAAACTCTTCCGCCCCATATATGCCTGCATCTGCAGCAACCTGTCCCCATGCGATTGCTGTACCATGACCGCCGGCAAATGAAACACTCCCTGCCAGCATACCGTAACCAGGTTCTGCTCCGGCCAGCAATGCCAACCCTACTCCTAATAAATTTTGCACAACCAGCAATACAGCAGCAATGGCAGAAAGAATTGCCAATATCTTTCCGCCCTGAATAAGGGTTTTCAACTTTGCACCGAGGCCAATGGTGCTGAAGAAAAATAACAGAAAGAGATCACGCAACTGGAGATCGAAGATGATCCTGATGCCCCAGACTCCCTCTAATACAGCAACCAGGAGACTGCAAATAATACCCCCGGTAACAGCGGCAGGTATATTGTAACGATAAAGAAATGGGATGTTTCTGGTTAGCAGCTGGCCAAGGAAAAGCACTAGTACAGCAACAATGACGACATCCAGGTTATTGACATCTATTTCCATATTAGATTGCTGAGCGTGAGTTAGATTTTCCGGCAAATACTGCTGATCAGGAATTCATAATCCATTCTTTTGCCTCATCAATCTGCTCGAACGGAAAGTGCTTAATCTTTGCGGAAACAAAGTGGCTGGCGATTTTTTCAGCCAGATTCCCCATTTCAGAATCAGTAATTAGTGCAACATGGGATAGATTTTTATGATGGCCTTTTACAAACTTAAAGTGCTTTAAAAAAGAAGCGAACGACTCCCAGCCAGGGAATGTCTCGGTGCTGATTATCAGGCCGGCAAGTTTTTCATGCTGGTCCAGATAAGGGTCTATTACACTTGAAATAACATCAAAATCATTCTCTGACAAGGCTCCGTCAGGTCTTACAATTGCTATTCCCATTGGCTCATCTAGTTCGATATCTAACATTAGCACACTCCTTTAAATTTCATTTCGACACTTGTTTTATACAAATAGAAATATAAGCAGTTATGAATATCCAGCTGGCGACGACTGTAAGCGTAAAATAAATATTTCGTTTATTCTAAGACTAAAGCACTTTTTCCCAAAACAGGGCCTTACCCATTTTGGGATCCAACTCATATCCACAAAAACCAAACTTAGCGTATGCTGACTGAGCGGGGATATTTCCTTCAAGTACTTCCAGTGTCAATTTGCAACAATCTTTTTCTATTGCAATATTCTCTGCCTCACTAAGTAGCTTTGTAAGAATACCCTGATGTCGATATTCCTTTTTTACGATTGCATCGTGAATATTCAGCAAAGGCTTACATGCAAATGTTGAAAATCCTTCTATGCAGGTAACAAGCCCGACAGCTTCACTCTGCAGGTATGCCAGTATCACATAAACATCATTTCTATCGTTGAGAGATTTAACCAGGTTAGCTGTTGTATACTCAGATAACACCTTGTTACCACCCATAGGATCTAAGGCATAAATTTTCATCAAGCTGATAAGTGCATCCGCATGTAACGGGTTTGAAAGATTCGCTCTGACTATTTCTAACACATTGATACCAGTAATGAACAAAATGCTATCAGCATATAGCTGATGAATAAGACATCATGTCGATACCAGTTTTTCTGCAAGTTTAGTAATTTTTGAATTCACTTTTTCTGGTAATTCTGGATCTGGCTGTTTACTTATCATGCCTGTAAATATTGTACCTACAGTGTCAGCACCGATTATTTTTACTGTCATTTTTAGCTGGCTATGGGTCCCATATAGCCATCGCCCAAGTAGCCCCGGAGCTGCACAGGAAGAAATTAGTACCGCTTTTTTCTTTTCTGCCTCCGCTTTCCGGTATTTTGGTGCGTTCATCTCCCAGGACCAGTACGCATACACAACCAGCCGTTCCATAAAGCGTTTAAATACTGCAGTCACCGAACCAAAATTTGTCGGTGATGCAAGAATATATCCATCAGCCCACTCAATTTTATCCACCAGCTTTTTCATGCCATCATGTTGTACACACTCAGCAGGCATATCCCCTGGCAGCTGGGTACACTCACGGCAATTAAGGCAAAATTCGATTGGATAGTCTCGCAAAAGGACAAGCTCGACGTCTGCTCCAAATGCTTTTACTGTATTTAACATTTTGTTTACTGTCTGGTCAGTAATTCCATCATCCCTGTACGACCCGTTTATTGCGAGTATCTTTTTCATATTTCGCCCCCTATCCATTTACCACATCAGGTCATCTGGAACCTTGTAATCAGCATACAGATCATCATTATCGCTGTCCTCGTCACTCGCTGTATTACAGAGGATAACGCATGATGAATCACGCAGTGCAATTTTCTCGGCCACCCTGGCTGGCACCAGATTATAGCTGTCCTGCAGCTTTACAATAGCCAGTTGACCGCGAACCAGCCCGTCCTGAACTTTCTCACTGACGTAAACCTGCTGAACATTGCTGTCATCGACAAAATTAAATCCAATCTCGCCATCATCATCTACAATGTTCATCTCAACAAGCTGCTTGATCTGTGCGGTGATGGCTTTCTGTTCAGCCGCTTGCTTCTGTTTTAGATTGAGCTCACGATCACGAGCAGCCTGCTCAGCCTGTATTTGTTGTGCACGCAACTTACTCTCATCAGGCTGACCTGCCTTTTTTTTACCTTTATTCTGTTTACTTTGTAAATGCTTTTTCTTACTGGCCTGTTTCGCCTTGTTTTTATCGACCAGCCCGGTT
>JARFQI010000130.1 GCA_029287855.1 Arenicellales bacterium
GGTCGATGACCTTCTACGGTCTCAAAGCGGAACAGGTTATATCACGACGGATAGCTTTATCTAATCTCGGCTTGCTCGATGAACTCGTTACATCCTAATTTTATCTTACTAGTTAATGAGAAGTGCTTTTCCTGTTCGAAACTCACTGCCATAGAACTTATTGTATGTAGTTAGCTGGGTTCGCAACGCCCAGGCAGTGCTGACATTCTTGTTGGCCAGAGCAACCGCTGCTCTACCGTATCCCGCACGCTGGATTAATGACCATAACCATTTGTCTTTTGGTGATTGTGTCTCGTTCATCTTGTGAACATAAGCCCGTGCGCCCTGGATCAGCACTGCCCTCAAGCGACGATTCGCCAGATGCCGGCTAATGCCAACAATATTGGTTTTACCACCACTGCGGTATTGTTTCGGTGTTAATCCGATACAGGCTGAGAATTCACGGCCATTTTTAAACGCCCCACCGGTACCTAATGTTGCAAACAATAACAGTGAACTGATCGGGCTGACACTTTCCAGATCAGCTAAACGGCAACAGCTTTAATTCTGTTTAACCAGGCAGGCAATCTGTTTATCCAGAAACTTGATATCTGCACGCAGCCGACAGAAGCTTTCATACAGGCGAGCCAGTGTTGGTGATGAAACAACGCAAACCCGGATGTCATTTTTTGCTAAATCAACGCCTAACGTATTATGCTTTCTCATGTATGGATTCCTCTGCTTGGGTTTTGCTTAACTCTAAACCTAACGAGTTAGGTTGGAGGAGTTCATACATTGAGTTGACAGCAGTCATCCTGCTTTCCTAGATCAAAACGTGAATAAGTCACGTCTTTCTTGTGTGGGGTTTGAAACTGTCGTTAATTCAAGGAGGAATTATGAAAATAATAGATGTAATAGTATATATACTTTCGCTACCTGGGAGCAGGGAAGACACTTTCAAACTATGCAGTTATTGAAGTGCGGTTTGTGTTCGATGTGAAAAAAGTACGGTAGGCAAAGAAAAGCCCGCCGAAGCGGGTTGAAGAGAAGCACATTTGTTATTATTAAGTAGAAGTATTCAGACTTTCTTATCTTTCAGGCAGTTCCCAAACAAGTAAGTCCGATGACGAATAATACGAGAGTAGCAAGTTCTAAATATCGACACATAGGATACTTAATGAAAACCACACTTTTTGTTTTACTACTGGTGATGTCGATGACTGCTTGCATTTCAAAGACTCCAATAGAAGAGAAAGCCCCAGTAGAAGTTACTGCTAAAAAACAAACTGAAATAATCATGCTTCCATCTATTTTCGATGAGAAAGCATTTAGTGAAAAGACGGTTAGTTGTTTGATTGAAGGTGTCTATAGATTGGATGATGGTGTGAGCGATGCAAGTAGTATTGCTAAGGCAATTACCGATTTCTGTGATGATGTGTCAAAAGAATATGCTGACTTATATTTTGAGCCTCGTGGTGGCTCTTTTTGGCGTGCTTATTATGAAGGTGCCCGTAATGCAATAGAGCAATCGGCTATCTCATTGGTACTAAAAACTCGCGCTGAAAAGATACACTCTCAGTAATAAACGATAGCGCAACGTAAATAAGTCTCATCACACGCACTCCGAATTAGAGGGAATTTCTCATTAGTAATAATCAAATTTCTGATTAGCACTATACTCTTAGAATCTAGCCACCGACTCCATCAGTAAACTTTGAGTTGGTGTGAAAACCAGATCAATCACTCTATCTACGACCGAATATCTTTTATCCTTTTCCAAAATTCGTTGGTCTACAGACTTCTTGACACTACGTGTTGATATCATCACTGGCAATCCAATGAATTTATTCATATCTATCTTGCCAGCAGGAGGTACCCCAAATAAGCCTGTGTAATCCTGGTAAAGTTGTGTGTGCTTTGAAGCAGTAATAAATCCGTTCTCATCTTGTTCAAGGCTAGACCAGTGTTTAATCAGTCTATTGCCGATATTTTCACCCAATAAAAGAGTGAATTCAGCTCTAACACGATAGCCATCCTCGTGCTCAATAAATTCCCATCGAGTCATAGTACTTTGATATACAGAATCCTCTATTAGAAGTGGATCTAGCAACTCTATCTCTTCAAATTCCTGAAACAATTCTTAACACCTTTAATTATTAATGACTGGAAATCAGGTTTATGTTTCTCAGTAAATTAACAATAGATCAAAATCACCGATAATCAATAATATTATGTGCCTGGAATAGACTTCTAGATAAAAATTCAAATTACTAAAATTACCCAATAGACTTCTAGACAAAATCTGAAATTACTAAACCACTTTTTCAATGAAAAGCACGCCGAAGCGAGCTGAAAAGGAGAGCTTTAATTCTACTAGTTATGCAGACCTTCTTTTCTTTCGTGTAAACCCCGCACCAGCAAGGCCAATGCCGAATAGGCGAGGGTGGCGGATTCGGGGACGACGTCCGGTGCAATCGTTGTGCAGGGGTAATTATCGACCAAATCGCGAACTGCATGGTTTGCCTCAGCTGAGCAGTCGGTCGTTACACAACCTGCTAAGGTACCTGCTAAAATAGATTTGTTAAGCTTGAAGTCGAGGGATATTTCATAGCCATTCGGTAAGGGGATGTATGTAGGGGAATCCCAGGTAAATTCCACACCTAAAATTTCGTTGCTAACACCTTTAATCGTCCAGGTAGCAGGGAGAAGATCCGGCAGTGAGAATTGCACCCACCCCTAGATATGTCTGCTTGGAAAATGCCACTCAGAGTGTTTGTGCCGGATAGATTGGAATACCCAAGTGTGCCGACATCGCTTGCCGGGTTATTGTAAATATCGAATATATAGGCATCACAAGCGCTACTATACAACCCCAAGCTGGCAACCAGTATCAATACTTGTGTTAATTTCTTTATATTCTAACTTCCCTGATTACAGTCATTTATTGTTTTGAAATAGGTAACATCCACGCTATTACCTAAATAAAGTAATATCTATAATTATCAATAACTTATGAGTATTATTAATAAGTCAAACACGTAGCGCGATAAATATTCTGAAAATTTTTGTGTGTATTAAGTAGCCAGTCCACTTGCTTAGTACGACTGCAACATGAGTACAGTGATTTCTGAATGGTAGTTTCGGTATTTTTGATGTGAGGAATGTACGATAGGCAAAGAAAAGCCCGACTGCTGTGCGGGTCGGGCTAAGTAACACACCAAGGAGAATTATTGTATTTATAAGCTTAGTAGATGAATTAACAATTACCAGTGTGAGGGCAAAAAAAAGCCCAACTTGTTTAAGGTCGGGCTACACACCTCATAGCGTGTTGGTAGAATATTAGCGCTGGAATGCTCATCCGTACTTGATATATGTCAAAGGAAAAGCTCACACAGAATCAACTAAAAAGGCAAGTCTTGTTATCGGTCGAAAGGAGTAATACAGCCGCTGATTGAGATTACACACCATGCACCGCAATCCAGATGATTCACCAGCCACATGGGATTCATATCCGCTATCGGCTGTCGTCTCAACCAGTCTAGCAACAAAAAAACGAACTGCTATCAACAGAGCGAATCCTATGATTTAGGAGGATAGGAAGTTATTCAATAACTTCCTTTGGTCTAACAATCATTGTCACTGCCACTAGCGACGCGAGCACCCTTTTCAGCTTTCGTTTTGAGAATAGGATGAAAGTGTGCGTTTTCTATACGATTCTCTTGGCTTTAGTAAAACCGACTTATATCCTCGAAGGTAAAACAGTTATAGGTACATACTTTTTCTGATTGTTCTGCTTTTAATGTCTCTTCATCTGGTTTCTCTTATTTCAGGTAAGTATAGTCAGTGAATTTGGCAACCAGATGAGCAGGAGGTGGCAATCTGAGGATAACAAACTAGCCGATTAAAGCCAGCTGGATCAATTACCAATCGTTTAGTATTTTTATAGCTTTTCACTAAAGTGATAATAATTAATTGAAAGTCCCTGTCTAAAGTAAAACTTATGTGCTGCATGCCTCTGAGTGCCGGAGTCCAGATGGAAATAATTACAACCTTCTGCTTTTGCGACATCTCTCAACCAATTGATCATTTTTTCACCATAACCTTTGGAACGTTCTGATTTGGATGTTGAAAGATCATCTACATATAGATTTTTACCCATTGATAAATTTGTAAATACTCTGTAACCAGCAACGACCACTACCGACCCGTTCTCCTCATGAAATGCCAGCCTGTAACCTTCTCTTTCCATTTGTCTAACCAGGTCTAAAAATTCATCTTTTATTAGGTTCTCTCTAAGTTCTGACATAACTTCAAAACATTTATTGATTTCTTCATCTGTTATTGTTTGTTGTGGCATAAATATTCCTCTCTAATACCAATCCACCTGTCTCATTGAAGTATACCCTGTTACTGGAAAGCGAGAGAAAATGTAGACCAACTAATGAATGTCTGCTAAATACCGTATGCAGTCTGCCAACACTATATGAGATCAATGATGTCAAACTTTACTTCACTTACTGGTTTGGGCTGGCAAACCTACTTTCAGCAACAGCTTTCGTTAGATGAATGGGATGAAACTATTCCTGCAAGAGTCGTTGAACAATATAAATCTGAAGTGACCGTCGCCACAGAGTCAGACATTTTCAATATTGCTTTGTTAGCTACCATGCCAGAAATGGTAGTGGGTGACTGGCTATTGTTAGATAGTCAGCAACACTTATTACGCGTGCTTGATCGTAAAACCTGTTTTTCAAGAAAAGCTGCGGGCAGTAAATTGAAGAGGCAACTAATATCTGCCAATGTTGATACCGCGTTTATTGTGACTTCAATGAATGATGAATTTAATCTGAATAGAATAGAACGCTTTCTTTCTTTAGTGAATGAATCAGGCGCAGATTCTGTCATCGTATTAAGTAAAAGTGATCAATCAGAATTTCCCGAAAGCTATATTGCAGAGATTCAAGAGTTAGACCCATTTTTGATGGTTGAAGCCATTAATTGCTTAAATGCAGAAAGTGTCAAAAAACTAACTCCCTGGATTAAAGAAGGAACGACTATAGCTGTCCTGGGATCTTCAGGTGTGGGTAAATCAACGCTGATTAATACACTGCTTGGTGAAGAACGGCAAAACACCGGTGGCATAAGAGAAGATGATGATAAAGGCAGACACACTACAACGCGACGTTCGTTGATATCATTGGATGCAGGAGGGCTAATTTTAGATACGCCCGGAATGCGAGAAATTCAAATGGCCGATTGCAAGGAAGGTATTGCGACCACCTTTGCGGATATCGAAGCCTATGCGAAGCAATGTAAATTCAGTGATTGCCAACATCAGACTGAACCTGGCTGCGCGGTTCAGAAAGCCGTTGACTCGGGTGAATTAGATCAAAGACGATTAAATAATTATCTCAAGTTAGTTCGAGAAGAAGCGCTTAATTCAGCCAGCCTTTCCGAACGCCGATCAAAAGACAAAGCTTTAGGTAAATTTTATAAACACACCCTATCACAAGCAAATGAACTTAAAGGTAGATGATTGTGGTTGTCCGCTGTGGGCTTTAACTGTCATCTTCACTACCTTAGACAAACCCACAAAATGCCGCCCGAAGGTGGCTCTTAATATGTCGTCATTCGGCTTTTCTCCTATTGGAGTATTTCAGCCAAAATGTCCTCTATAGCGCGCACAATCTCTTCCGATTTCTGTGGATCAAGCGCATCGTGATGTGGCGAGGAAAACTGGCCTGAATCGTTGTCAAAATACTGGCCGGAAGCCGTTGCGAATTCATCTGCCAGTGCTGCACGTATAAGTATTTCGGCACCAATGCGGATATCCTTACCTGCGACACCAAAGCCCTGCTTAACCATCTTGGTGCCGAGCATCGAGCCCGGATTAACCGCGATGATGGCCGGGCCCTGATCTTTAAGTGAACGTGCCATGTTACGAGACCACATTGTAATCGCCAGCTTGCTTTGTGCATAAGCATTGAAATCGTCAGATATTCTTACTCGTCCAGCCAATGCATCAAGATCAACGGGAGCCTGGGCCGCGGAAGAAAGGTTAATCACCCGCGCAGTAGATTCAAGCCGTGGCAAAAGGCGTATCGTCAGTAGATAGGGAGCAATTATGTTGACCGCAAAGCGCACATCAAGTCCATCCTGCGTGATAGGATCGGGTGTTTTAAATACACCGGCATTGTTGATCAGTACATCAATCCTGGCGTGACGTTTAGAGACGGCTTTCGCGAGCGCCTCGACATCGGCCATGCGTGACAGGTCAGCAACGTAACTTTCAACACGCTCGCTATTCGCTAGCTGGTGGAGTGTTCTTTCGGCATGCTCAAGCTTTGTCGGATTGCGTCCATGCAGCAGTACATGGTGACCTTGCGAAGCCAGCATTTTTGCTGTTTCTAAGCCGATTCCGTCGGTCGAACCGGTAATAAGAATAGTTTTCTGCATAATATAATCCGTTTCACCAAGTGAAGTCTGGCAATATATCACCGGCCAGACGTTTCATGGTTGTCTCGATATCTGCCTGGTTAAAGCGCAGATTTATCGCCACATGGTTTACGCCAATCTCCTGCAGCGACACCAGATATGCCCGAAGATGGTTTGCTCCCGAACGAAATCCCAAATGGATAGGTTGCGGTGGTGTATCTGGGTCTTCGGTCAGATCAATATAAAGAGATTGCGACACAGGTTTGTCAGGGCCTCCAGCACGCTTCACCCGCTGCCGCCAGTCGCCAATGATTCTTGCCTGTACAGGGATGTTGCGTGGATAGGTGATCCAGCCCTCTCCGTTACGTGCGATCCAGTCGGGGTCTTGCTGACTGCCTCCTGTGATGAGCATCGGCAGTTTTCCGAATACAGGTTTGGGCAGCATGTCCATATCTCCATCGGGGCTTCCATAGGTATTCTCGAATGCCGCGGTTTCTTCCCACATGCGCCTGATATAGTCAAAGCTTGCACGAAAACGGTCACCGCGCTCGGAGAAGGGCAAATTGAGTGCGGGGTATTCTTCTGGCCTGTCGCCTGAAGCAACACCCAGTATGAGGCGCCCACCCGATAGCACATCAACACTGGCTGAGGCCTTGGCAACATGCGCCGGATGACGCAGAGGCAGAACGATACTGCCAGTAGCAAGTGCTATTCGTTCAGTTTTGCCAGCCAGCAGTCCGAGGTAGACGAAGGGGTCGAACATTTGCCCTGCATCGCCGAATGACGGCACATTAAATGGCACATCCCGTAGCCAGATTGCAGAAAATCCCAGTTCTTCTGCGAGTTGAACACGTTCAACATGACGGGTCATTGTTGGCACCGGTCCCGCTGTATAGTTTTCCAGTGGTACCACCAACCCGAGACTCAACCGACCCGGTTGAAACGTGGAGTTGTATGCCCGGTTGATGAGCTGAAACTCTGATTCATCAAACTGGCTGTTCATGTCGTAATCCGTGTGATAACGAAATTTTGTTCAAAACCCTTCCAGGACAATCTTTCCTATTGCTTTACCAGACTCCAGTTCCTCGTGCGCTGCCCTCAGATTCTCGGCATTGATCGTGCCGAGGTTTTTACCAGAGGTGGTCTGGATATAGCCCTGGTCTACAAGATCTGCGACGCGGTTCAGCAATTTGCTCTGCTCATCCATGTCTGCTGCATTGAACATGGAACGTGCGAACATAAACTCGATGTGTAGCGACTGGCTCTTTGGTTTCAGCTTCATTACATCGAGTGGCTGACTTGGGTCGTCAATCATGGCGATCTTGCCAAATGGCGCCAGCAGCTCTGTGTAGCTTTCGAAGTAAGATTCGGTACCGTTCAGACTGGCAATGTGCGTTACCTGACCCATATCCTTGTCTTCGATCAATGACTCGATTTGCGGTTGAAGCGGTTTTGTGTGATCAATCACGTGATCCGCCCCCAGCTTCTTAACCCAGGCCTGCGAGCTTTCGCGTGAGGCGGTAGCGATAATCGTGGCACCGGTAATGGCTTTGGCTAGCTGGAGTAAAATAGAGCCAACACCGCCAGCAGCACCGATAACCAATATAACCTCATCGGATTTGTTTGTGCTACCCGGGTCTTGTTGCTTGACATCCAGGTGTTCGAACAGCAGCTCCCATGCTGTTATAGTAGTCAATGGCAAAGCTGCAGCATCAGCATCGGACAGGCTTTTGGGTTTGTGGCCAACTATACGTTCATCCACCAGTTGATACTCTGCATTACTGCCCTGGCGGTTGAGGTCACCGGCATAATAGACGGCATCACCTGGCTTGAATTGTGTAACTGCTTCGCCTGCCGCAACCACTTCACCGACAGCATCCCAGCCAATCACTTTATAATCATCTTCGGGAGAGACTCGCTGGCGAACCTTGTAATCCACCGGATTCACCGCAATCGCTTTTACCTTAACAAGCACGTCTCGCCCTGTTGCAATAGGCTGAGGCAACTCGATATCGGTTAAAGACTCAGGATCACTGATAGGCAGGGATTTGATATAGCCAATTGCTTTCATGGTATTTCTCCAGTTAATTAGTCACTGTATGAATACTAGCTCTTGATTATCCCTCCTTAAACAGCATAATAATTGATACTTTATCAAATATTATTTGAATATATGCTTTTAGAAGACCTTCAAGTCGTCCTCAAGGTAGCCGAATTCCGCAACATTACCGCTGCAGCAACCAATTTGGATATGCGTACGGCGACTGCCAGTGCGGCACTTAAACGGGTAGAAAAGGCGTTGGGCGCGGAGCTGTTTATTCGCACAACTAGGCAGCTTCGGCTCTCCAGTGCAGGTGAAAGGTATATTCCCCAGTGTGAACAGGCGCTGCTGATGCTGGATCAGGCCAGGCAGAACATGAAGGATGACCTGGAGATTATCGATGGTGAATTGCGCATTGCGCTGTCATCGGACTTAGGCCGTAACCTGGTTATTCCCTGGCTTGATGAATTTATGCAAAGCTACCCGAGTGTGCGCTTAAAAACGAACATCAGTGATAGCAACATCGACTTCTATCGTGATTCTGTAGACATTGCCCTACGTTATGGCTCTCCTAATGACGCAAATCTTTATGGGTTCAAAATTTGCAACATCCCGGGAATACTCTGTGCTACCCAGGAGTATCTCGATAAAAATGGTACCCCTGTACACCCGCATGACTTAGCGTCCCATAACGGGCTTTTTTACCAGCTTTACGACATCATTCACGATGTTTGGGAGTTCTCACAACAGGGAGCAGAATTTAAAGTTAAAATGAGCGGCAACCGAGCCTCTAATGATGGTGACCTCGTAAAACGCTGGTGTGTCTCGGGCAAAGGCCTGGCGGTTAAATCCTGCATCGATATGTCCGCTGAACTAATATCAGGAAAGGTTGTAAATGTCATGCCCGAGTTCAAACCTCGAGCCACTGAACTATGGCTTGTCTGCCCGAGCAGACAATCTATTACACCGGCTGTTCGGCTACTCAGGAATACTTTCAGAGAGAAGACGACAGCTATATTGAATCAACTGATTGAAAAAGAAATTTTAGACAACAGTGTTCTTAGCTAAAGTTATGGAGTTTTACCTGGGGAATTGTAACTGAAGAGAGTGCTGCATTATTTCAGTATTGGCTGAGTATCTGCTTTAGATGGCTGTCATATTCACTATCTGATAAAATCCGCAAAAGAGCCATCCGAAGGTAGCTGTTAAAACACTAGTTGTCGCTCAGAAGCAGACGAATATAAATTACAACTTATCTTGTTCAACCTACTTTATTTAATAAGTCTCTAACGCCATCCTTCGGCACGAAGACTGTACATGTAACAACTACATATTGCCTGCACTATTACAATCATCTCTCATCGAAGATTCATTTTATAGTCTGGAATATCGGCATTCTTCGCCTGTGAGAAGTTTGCATATTCCATATTAACTGTTGCCAGTTCCACATCATTAAAATCTGTGTTGTGGACATTAGCGCGGCGCAGGTTAGACCCACCTAACACAGCGCCAGTAAAATCAGCATTAGTAAGATTGGCATTTCTGAAATCCGCTTTTTCTACCTGGGTGCCACGCATATTTGCATCTGTCAGGTCCGCATCTTCCAGGTTGGCCAGATTCAGTACGGTATAACCGCCAGGAGTCAGGGTAGACAGGTCAGCCCGTTGGAGATTTGCTCCCATAAGGTTTGCACTATTCAGGTGGCTATCTCTGAAGTCAGCTTCAGCCAGGTTTGTCCCGCTCAGGTTTGCACCTATCAACAATGCTCGCCGTGATTTTAATTTACGCATATTGCTGCCACGAAAATCAGCATCACGTATGTCAGAATTACACAGGTAAGCTTGTTCAAGATTGGCATTTTGCATCTCTACATTACGTAAATCAGCACTGTCGAAAATGGCGCCTGTTAGATCTGCACCATTAAATACTACTGACTTCCCGCGAGTAGGAGCCCCAGCATTGACATGAGACAGATTTGCCTTGTGCAGAATAGCATTATTAAAGCGTGTCCCCTGCAGGTTGGCCTGTTCGAGATGGGCATGGCTCAGATCGGCACCACTGAGGTCACTATTCAAGAGATCTGATCCTTGTAAGTTTTGTCCGCTCAAGTTAGCACCACGTAAATCATATTCCCTGAGATCTGCACCGCTTAGACTGTTGGCGTTGATGCTGGCAAGAACCACACCGGTATCTTTATGAGTTATTTCAATCATTTTGAAAAGCCCTGAAACATGAGAGTTTAAAATAGAGAAGGTAAATTATGCCCTAAGGAAACATGTCTGCATTCATTTTGAGATACCGGGCAGATGTTTAGCATTTTGGGAAAATCCAGGCTTCATATCCTACCCGTGGGCTGCCTGTTATTCTTTGATCTTTATCAATAAAAATCCTAAGCTTACGCCACTGACGGGCAGCATTGGAAAATATACTACTGTCGGGACCATTGCCTGGTAACAGGCAATGGGCGGCAGTTATCTGGGTAGCGAAAGGGAATTCACGCTGAATTTATCTTGCTGCCCATACAATGCCCCCTTATATTATTTCTCCGCCTTTCTTAATTCAGTTACCTGCTCTCCACCAATACCCCAATTGTCAGTGTCAACTTCATCAATAACGACAACGGTGGTTTTTGGATTTTTCCCAAGCACATCAACAAGCAAATTTGTAACACCGCTAATCAGATTTTTCTTCTGTTCTTTCGTCACA
>JARFQI010000132.1 GCA_029287855.1 Arenicellales bacterium
AATCAGCAGGCTGCCTGAAAATTCTGTAATCGCATTGCCTTCAGGACTGGTGATAATAAAACCGTCATGTTTTTCAGCGGTGATATTAGTCATCGGATAGAAAAGATGAGAGAAGAACTTACAGCCTTTTGCTACCGCCCACTCTTTCATTGCTGCCGCTACGACGTCCGCAGTAGCTGGATCAAGCGGGGAACCAGTTTCAACTGTCTTCTTTATCGATTTGAAGGCAGTCTTGGAAAGTGCCCACTCCATCCTGGCCAGGTTAAATACATCCTCAGCCCAGATATCTCCTAATTTTTCGGTCTGCTTTACCGGTGTAGATACACGATTCGTGATTTCATGGATCGCTTGCAGGCGAGATTCATTTCCACTCATTTCTAATTCCTCAACTTGGGTTTTCTAAATAAATTACAATCATCAGGGGGCCTGTAAAACAGAAGGCCTCGATGATGACCATCAAATAAAACAGACATAGTTATTCCGACCAGAATCCTGACAAACAACACTACAAATCAGGAAACTAGCATATTAGGTATACTAATTAAGCAAAAGTCAGGCCAGTTAGAAAGACAGCAGCAATGAAGTATATAAAATCTCTAAGTGTATGAAATATTTGTCAAAAAAACAGTACTGCTTGAGGACCGCTGTACATTAACTATACGAAATGAACCGTATACGTGCGCGATGCACAAATCTAGTGCATAGAGACTGCAAACCTCTTAAACACAATCCAGACAAGCCTGTCAAAATTGATAAAAGTTTGACTTGCCATGATAGCACTAATTAGACGTCATTTATGGAGCAAGCCTGCTGGTAAAGAATTCATACAACGTCTCTGCGACCGCTATGCTTAACCCAGCCGCTGCTGCCTCTATCGCTTAAATCACCATACTCCGACACCATAAAACAATGTTTTTGCGTTATAATCGGCGGCTACTTTTTCCAATTTACACATGAACCATGAACATCCCTTACAGCAATACTGAAACTGCCTCGAAACTACTTCACGCCTTACGGGAACGCATCCTCATGCTTGATGGCGCTATGGGCACAATGATTCAGCGCCACGGCCTTGATGAAAATGATTACCATGGTGAGCGCTTCGCTGGCTGGGATGTCAACCTTAAAGGTATGAATGACTTACTGGTTCTGACCCGCCCTGATGTCATTGGCGGTATTCATGAACAGTACCTGCAGGCTGGTGCAGATATTATTGAAACGAATAGTTTCAATGCTACACCGAGTGACCTCGCCCGCTACAACCTGTCCGAGTATGCCCACGAAATAAATGTTGCTGCGGCCCGCGTGGCTCGCCAGGCCGTGGACAAATACAGCACAGAGGACAAGCCCCGTTTCGTTGCCGGTGTGCTGGGCCCGAACCAGAAGACATCCTCTGTCTCTGTCGATGTCAACGACCCGGGTGCCCGTGCTATTAGTTTTGATGAACTGGTTGCCGATTACAGCCTGGCTGCACGTGCACTGATTGAAGGCGGTGCAGATATCCTGCTGATTGAAACCATCTTCGACACTTTGAATGCCAAGGCAGCCCTCTACGCAGTCGAAAACGTTTTTGCAGAAGATTCTGTGCGCCTGCCCATCATGATCTCCGGCACGATTACCGATGCTTCCGGCCGCACCCTGTCAGGACAAACTTCAGAAGCCTTTTACAACAGCCTGCGTCATGCCAGGCCACTTACGATAGGCCTGAACTGCGCCCTCGGCCCTGATCTGCTGCGGCAGTACGTAGAGGAAATGTCGCGCATCAGTGAATTCCGTATTTCAGCACATCCCAACGCCGGACTGCCAAATGAGCTGGGTGAATATGACCTCGACGCCGAGCACATGGCAGCATACCTCGATGAATGGGCTGAGAGCGGTTTTCTCAATATCGTTGGCGGCTGCTGCGGTACAACGCCGACCCACATCAAGGCAATTGCCGAAAGCATGGTTGGGAAAGCGCCACGCGCACTGCCAGAAAAAGAATCAGCCTGCCGCCTGTCCGGTCTCGAACCCTGTAACATCCTGCCTGAATCCCTGTTTGTCAATGTAGGCGAACGAACAAATGTCACCGGGTCCGCCCGCTTCAAACGTTTAATCAAGGAAGAAGAATATGAGCAGGCACTGGAGGTAGCTCGCCAGCAGGTCGAAAACGGTGCGCAGATCATTGATATCAATATGGATGAAGGCATGCTGGAATCGAAGGAAGCGATGGTCCGATTCCTCAACCTGATGGGCTCTGAGCCGGATATCTGCAAAGTGCCGTTTATGATCGATTCGTCAAAATGGGACATCATTGAAGCCGGGCTCAAGTGTGTCCAGGGCAAGTGCATCGTTAATTCCATTTCGATGAAAGAAGGTGAAAAGAATTTTCTTCAACAGGCGAAACTCTGTCGCCAGTATGGCGCCGCAGTCATTGTCATGGCTTTTGATGAAACCGGTCAGGCCGACACCCACGAGCGCAAGGTAGAGATATGCACCCGCGCCTATAAATTATTGACTGAGGAAGTCGGCTTCCCGGCGGAAGATATCATCTTCGATCCAAATATTTTCGCCATTGCCACCGGTATTGAAGAGCACAATAACTACGGTGTTGACTTTATCGAGGCGACACGCGAGATTAAAAGGACGTTGCCCGATGCGCTGGTCTCCGGTGGCGTATCAAATGTCTCATTTTCTTTCCGTGGCAATAATCCGGTTCGTGAAGCAATACATGCCGTGTTTCTTTATCACGCCATAGCAGCCGGTATGGATATGGGTATCGTGAACGCAGGCCAGCTGGCGATCTATGATGACCTGCCCGATGAGCTGCGTGAACGAGTCGAGGACGTTGTCCTAAACCGACGAGAAGATGCAACGGAACGCCTGCTTGATATTGCAGAAAAATACCTTGGTGATGGCAGTGTCGAAGTCGATGACAGGGGCCGTGAATGGAGGCAGTTTCCTGTTGCTGAACGGCTCTCTCATGCACTGGTAAAAGGTATTACAGAATATATTGAGGAAGATACAGAAGAAGCACGCCTGCTGGCCGATACACCTATTGATGTGATCGAAGGTCCACTGATGGATGGCATGAATGTAGTCGGCGACCTGTTTGGTGCCGGCAAAATGTTTCTGCCACAGGTGGTGAAGTCAGCCCGCGTGATGAAGAAGGCCGTGGCATGGCTGATGCCATATATCGAAGCAGAAAAAACCGAAGGCCTGAATACCCAGGGCAAGATACTGCTTGCTACGGTAAAAGGGGATGTCCATGACATCGGCAAGAATATCGTCGGTGTCGTACTGCAGTGCAATAACTTTGAGACCATTGATCTCGGTGTCATGGTGCCTGCAGAAACCATCCTGAAAACAGCTATCGAAGAGAATGTAGATATCATCGGCTTATCGGGACTGATCACACCATCTCTCGATGAAATGGTGCACATGGCAAAAGAGATGCAGCGACTCGATTTCAATCTACCCCTGATGATCGGCGGTGCCACCACGTCGAAAATTCATACCGCTGTTAAAATTGCGCCGCAATATGATGGTGTAGCTGTCCATGTGCTTGACGCTTCGCGGGCAGTCGGTGTCGCCAATAATCTGCTGCAGGCAGAGAACCGTGATCAGTTCATCGAGCAGATTAATGAAGAATATGAAGCACTGCGTGTACGCCGTGCCAGCAACCAGGAAGCGCGCAAGCTGGCTACCATGGAACAGGTTCATGAAAACCGTTTCCGCTGTGAAGAATCCGGATACACCCCGGTCAAACCATCATTTCTCGGCATCCGCCAATACGATGATTATTCACTCGAGGAAATCTCCCAATATATCGACTGGTCACCTTTCTTCCAGACCTGGGAACTAAGTGGTCGCTATCCAGCCATCCTCGACCACCCTGAAAAAGGCAAGCATGCACGTGAACTGTTTGATGATGCACAGGCAATGCTGCAGAAAATTATCGACGAAAAATGGTTACAGGCGCAGGCAGTAGTCGGCTTCTTTCCGGCCAACAGCATTGACCATGATGACATCAATATTTACACCGATGAACAGCGAACGGAGGTCCAGCTGCAACTGCATGGCATACGCCAGCAGATGGTCAAACAGGGAGCACCCAACCTCTGCCTGTCTGATTATCTGCATCCTCAGGGCAGTGGTGTTGCTGATTATATTGGTGCCTTTATCGTCACGACAGGTATCGGTATTGAAGAAAAGCTTGCCGAGTTCGAAGCCGATCATGATGACTATAATTCAATCATGTTGAAAGCCATGGCAGATCGACTGGCAGAAGCCTTTGCAGAACTGATGCACAAAAAAGTTCGACGCGAACTGTGGGCTTACGCCGCGGAAGAAGAACTGACAAATGAACAGCTGATTGCTGAAAAATACCAGGGCATTCGGCCTGCCCCAGGTTATCCGGCCTGCCCGGACCATACGGAGAAAGCCCTGTTATGGAAATTACTCGAAGCAGACAAGCGGTCTGAAGTCACACTCACCGACAGTTATGCCATGTACCCTGCATCGGCCGTCAGCGGTTTCTATTTTGCTCACCCGGATGCGCGTTACTTTGGTACCGGTCGTATAGGCCAGAACCAGGTAGAGGATTATGCCCGCCGCAAGGGTATGACCAAGGCAGAAGTCGAACGCTGGCTGGCACCTGTCCTAGGCTATGAACCGGATGATAGTTAAACAATAGTCTTCGATTTTCAGTGTTCAGTTTTAAGGACACGACATACCGGAGAACTGTAAACCACAAACTGAATACTGAAACTGGAGTTACAATGCCAAACATCACTGACCAGGAAATAAAACAGCTGCATGACAACCTGCTGAACTACAAAAAAGTTTTGCAGCAGGAGATCCGCGAAGAGTTGCTGAAGCAAGGCAGTACGGGTGCTGCATCTCTGGCCGGAAAGGTTCACGACAAGCAGGAAGAGTCCCTCAGCGAGATGCACACCGAAATAAACCTCGCCATGATGTCTCAACATCAACACGAGTTGAAAAACCTCGAACGCGCGCTGAAGCGGATGGAAGATGGTGAATATGGATATTGCATAGACTGCGATGAACCGATTGCTCTTGCTCGGCTGCAGGCCTACCCGACTGCCGTACGCTGCATTGCCTGCCAGGCAAAACATGAGCACGCATGAAACTGCTGATTTTATTAATGAATATAAAGATACTGAACTTTTGCTAGAAATCCAGCAAGTAATTACCAGATAGAAATTAAATTATCATGCAGGCTGGATGGAAGTTCTGGATCGACCGCGGCGGCACTTTTACCGATGTCGTTGCCTGTGACCCGCAAGGAAACCTGCATAGCCACAAGTTACTGTCGGAAAACCAGGAACAATATCCTGACGCAGCAATTGCCGGCATACGGCATATCCTGTCGCTGAGCAGCTCGGCAGCAATCCCTGCAGGACAGATAGACAGTGTGCGCATGGGAACTACGGTGGCGACCAATGCGTTACTGGAACGCAAAGGCACTCCAACAGTTCTTGC
>JARFQI010000019.1 GCA_029287855.1 Arenicellales bacterium
CCTAGCTTATCCAGACGGATATCCTGTGAATCAAAAAGGGAGCCAAATATGTCTCGGGTCATTGAGTAGCTTCTTTAGTTTGTATTGAAAGTTGATGCTTGGTATTTTAACAAATCTGAGAATTAATAGAGATGCCCTTAATACTTAATTCCGATACAGATCCCTGCTGTAATGGTGATCCAGGGGATTGGCCTGGTAGCCTTGGATATACGGTTTTACCAGGTGTCTGGAAACATAGTGATAGATGGGGATAATAACCTGATCTTCGAGTAATAGTTGTTCAGCCTGTTGTATCAGTTCGCCTCTTTTTACTTCATCCATCGTTGTCTCAATCTGATTGATCAGTGCGTCGTAGTCTGGATTGGCATAGCCGGTATCATTCTTCGCATGATTACTGGTAAAAAGACTGAGGAAGCTGCCGGCATCATTATAGTCGGCAATCCATGACGCGCGATAGAGTTGTGTTTCTACTTTGCTCTTTCTGCGGTTGAGGAAGACTTTCCATTCCTCATTGATCAGTTCTACCTGTATGCCAAGGTTTTTCTTCCACATCGAGGTAATGGCAACGGCAATGCGTTTATTCTGTTCACTGGAATTATAGTGCAGGGTGGTGCGCAGGGGCTTATCCCGACTGTAGCCTGCTTTTTTATACAACTCCCTCGCCTGTTTCAGTTGATCTTCTCTGCTGAGGGATGGGTGTTGTGTTCCCTGCAGCAATCCTGGTGGCAGCCATCCTGCTGCCGGGATCTCACCATTAGCAAGAATTTTTTCAGTGATGATGGACCTGTCAATAGCCAGTGAAAGGGCCTTGCGTAAGTCGTTATTATTCTTAAACGGTGCCCGAGTGAGGTTGAAGCCATAATAATAGGTACCGAGATAAGGACTGATGAATGCCTCTCCCGGCAGGTTTTTATTTATCCACGCCAGTTTGTTTGGTGGGATCGTATCGGTCCAGTCAAACTCACCAGCGCGGTAGCGGCTGAACTCGTTATTGCTGGAGTCTATCGGGTAATAGATAACCTGGTCGAATGATGTTTTATCACTATTGTAATGAGCCGAATTTCTCTGCAGTACCAGTTTTTCATAGGGAACCCACTGTTGCAGCTGCCAGGAGCCATTGGATGCCAGGTTGCCAGGACTAAAGGCTTTATCTCCGTTTTTAACCAGAGAGGTCGCATAGACAGGAAAGGCAACAGGGTGACTTAATACTTGCAGAAACCACGGCGCGGGATGTTGCAGGTGAATGATAAGCGTGTGGCTGTCCGGCATCTCAACGCCGAGCTGTTCTACCGGCATGCTGCCGCTCATGACCTCACGTGCATTCACTATTGGCGCAAGCAGGTCAGCCATCGGTGCGGCAGTTTCCGGGTCAAGCGCACGCCGCAGGGAGAAGATGAAGTCAGCCGCCGTTAGTGCCTCACCATTAGACCAGGCGAGGCAGTTTCGCAGCTGGAATGTATAGTGTAGGCCATCATCACTGATGCTCCACTTTTCCGCTGCGCCGGGAATGAGTTTTCCTGTGGCGTCTTCAGTGACCAGGCCTTCATAGAGATCGCGCAGGATGTTTCCGCTGGAGACGTCTTCGGACTTGTGCGGATCCAGCGTAACTGGTTCTGTGCTGTTGCCTCTATGCAGAACCCGGGGCGAGTCTGTCTCTCCAGCATGCACTGATGAGATGGGCAATACCAGCAGCAAAAATAAAAGGGAGAGAGCTGAAACAGTCGTCGATTTAAAGCGCTTCATTTTTTCACCTGTTCTGTGACACAGGCCAGGTATTCTTTTTCGAGGTCAGCTGTTTCATGTCGTTGCGCTTTCCAGACGGCTTCAGCCAGGCACTCCAGCAGAATATGCAGGGCATCATGCCTGTCATGAGACTGCTGCAGTGTATTGAAGTGCTGACGAATACCGGTCGGATTATCCATCGAAAGCTGTTCTTCTATTGTCATGTGCAGGCTCAAGTGCAGGAAAGGGTTCTCTGTCCCATGCTCAGGTGGATAGTCTCGATCGAAATGGGCATCGGGGTCGTCCAGTATGGGATGGTATTCCGGATGCAGCAGAATGATATCAATCAGCAATGGCTCGATTCCCTGCAGTGGCTGTGACAGTTTATATTTATCCCAGGTAGTAAAGAATACCTGGCGCAAACTGCCGCGATCGTTTCCATAGAGACTCAATAGCTGCTCCCTAGGTATCCTTAACTTTAAACAGTCCCAGGCTGGCTGAATACTGATAGGTATGGTTACCGTCTTTTAATGGCCCAATTTCGCCATTGCCGTAAAAACCGATAAAGGGCATTCCGGGATGAGTCTCAGTGAGGATCTCGAGGTCCCTGTCACGACCACCGTAGAACGACGGGCCGCGGCCGAGGCAAGGGAACAGCAAGCCAAAATCTGGACTGCCATGGAGTTTTTTTGTTGCTGTCTCGATAGCCTGCTTCATTCCGAGTTCTGCTGCATAGGTATCTCTTATGGCGAGAAACAAACGTTCGCCCGGCTGCAATTCCGAGGTCAGAGTAATAGAGTGGCTTTCCGGATTTGTGGAGATGATGTGGTCCAGGTGAAAGCGGCCTTCATCTATTGCATTGTCTGGCCTGCCGAAGGTGACACCCCCCAGCAGCATGTGCAGCGGCAGGTCACTGTTCTTTATTGACGTTGGCAGTGCATCCAGTAATACATCTAGAGCCGGTAAATCCTCGATACTGACGACATCCAGGCCATCGGCCGCATCAATAACGCGCGGAAGGGTCAATATTTTAAAACTTTGTGCAACTGAGAAGGCGGCGTTTACATTGGTGATACCTAATTCAACGCTGCTATTAGCTTTGATCTGTGAACCTTGCCAGTGCTTATAATTTCCCTGTCCCAATGGATCGGATGCGATGGCGCCTATATGCGGTGTCGTATCATGCAGCCAGTTAGGGTTGAAATCATGCGGTGTGCTAAAAGATATCACCGCATCAGCAGTTTCAGAAGTAATCGGTGAAATCGCTGTACCTTTACCGAAAACCATCGCAGCTACTCCGGGGCTATCGAGGACCCAGTCATGGTCGGTCAGTATACCGTAGCCGATACAGCCGGAAACCTGCAGGCATCCGGCCGTGCGCCCGGCGAGGCGCACAGCCGCTTCAGCTTCATCAGTATATTCCGGCGTCATGAACAGCAGAACACTTTCAGCATGTGTGATACTGGCCTTCTTCAGTGCCATACTTACTGCCCTGGCAGCATGTGCAATGATCGGATGCGTACCGTAACTAAGTCCGGTAGCGATAGGTACTTTCATGTTTCAGTCTTCGACCTGTATTCACAAAAATCATAGATGATACAGCTGCCACAGCGAGGCTTACGCGCGATACAGGTATATCGTCCATGTAATATCAGCCAGTGATGGGCATCTTGTTTATATTGGGCAGGCACCAGTCGCAGCAATCTGTCCTCCACTTCACGCACAGTCTTGCCCTTTGCAATTCCGGTGCGGTTTGATACACGAAAAATATGTGTATCAACGGCGATTGTAGGCTGACCAAATGCTGTGTTCAAAACAACATTGGCAGTTTTCCGCCCTACGCCTGGCAATGCTTCCAGCTCTTTTCTTGATGAAGGTACCTGTCCCCCGTACTCGCGCACAAGGATATCACAGGTCTTGATGATGTTTTCTGCCTTGGTGTTGAATAAGCCAATTGTACGAATGTAATTCTTCAGGCCATCGATGCCAAGATCAAGTATGGCCTGTGGCGTGTTTGCTGCGGGGTAAAGTTTTGCTGTCGCCTTGTTGACCCCGACATCGGTTGCCTGTGCTGACAGGATGACAGATATCAGTAGTTCAAATGGCGAGGTGTAATTGAGCTCGGTCTGTGGATTCTGGTTGTCATTTTTCAGTAGCTCGAATATTGCTATGCGCTTGTCGCGGTTCATCTTCAGTCAGACTGACTTAGCGCGGGTTCAGTATTCGCATCAGGAATATCTACAACTACCTGGCTGGTCCGGCGTTTACGCATGTACTGGTCGATAACATTCTTGAATGCCAGCAGAAAACCGAGACCAATAAAGGCTCCGGGCGGTAAAGCGGCGAGCAGAAACCCATCATAGTTTTCGATCAGAGTGATTGTTGTCGCCCAGTCGCCCAGCATCAGGCTGGCATCGGCAAACAGTGTACCCTGGGCAAGAACTTCTCTCATTACGCCGAGTGCAACCAGTACACCGGTAAAGCCCAGGCCCATGCTGATGCCGTCAACGAGGGAAGGAAGTGGCGAATGTTTTGATGCAAAACCTTCTGCTCTGCCAATGATGGCGCAGTTAGTAACAATCAATGGCACAAATATTCCAAGCACCGTGTAGAGATTGTACAGGTAGGCATGCATCAGGAGCTCAACGATGGTGACAAATCCGGCAATGATCAAGACGAAAACCGGAATGCGGATTTCGTTCGGAATATACAGCCGCAAGAGAGAAACTGCGAGGTTGGAGGCGATCAGGACCATCATGGTTGCGACGCCGAGTGCCAGGGAATTAATTACCGTTCCTGAGACTGCGAGCAGCGGGCATAGCCCAAGCACCTGGGCCAGCGCCGGGTTGTTGTTCCAAAGCCCATCATGGATTACTTTTGAGTAGTCGGTAGTTACCAGGTCAGAGTTACTCATCAAAAAAGACTCCAGGATTGCTGTCAACAAACATCAGTGCCGAGTGAATGGCTTTGACGATCTTACGCGGCGTGATAGTTGCACCGGTAAATTGATCAAAAACCCCGCCATCCTTTTTTACCTTCCATTGCTCATCTGTCAGGTTTTCCAGGCTGGTGCCTTGAAACCCATCTGACCAGTTGCTGCGTCGGCTTTCAATGCGATCTCCCAGTCCCGGTGTTTCCTTGTGACTAACGACACGCGCGCCGAGTATCTTACCTTCCCGGTCGATGGCAAGTAACAGGTTTATTGGCCCGTTATAGCCATCGGGAGCTGTGACCGGAAAGGCAACAGCAAAGATTTTTCCCTCATTGCGTGCACGGTAGAGCAGGGCATCTTTTTTTAGTCCTAGCTCTTTATTGGCCGCTAATATTTTGCTGTCATTTACCATGTCATTGTCGTGACTGTCAGGTGGGATAATACTATTTAGTGCCTGTAGCATGGCCTGGTATTCACTTTCCTCAATGGCGTCATGTGTAAATTGATAGATCAGTGATACCAGTCCGATGACGATGACACCCGCCAGTCCAAGCAGTAAACCAGAGCGACTAATGACACCCGGTTTCATGATTTACGCTCCCTGTAACCGGTGATGCGCGGCTGGCTGAAATGATCGATCAGGGGGGCTGACAGGTTCATTAATAACACGGCAAAAGCCACGCCATCAGGATATCCACCCCAGCTGCGGATGATGTAAATCAGCAAACCGCAGCCTGCACCGAAAATTAACCTGCCGACTGGTGTCGTGCTGGCTGTGACCGGGTCTGTAGCAATAAAGAAGGCGCCAAGCATAGTGGCACCGGCAAACAGATGAAAAACCGGTGACAGATAGAATTCAGGATTAATTAGCCAGAACACAGCTGAAATTAGCAGCATAGACGATAACAATGCAGCAGGGATGCGCCAGTCAATCAGCCGGCGATACAGTAACCATAATCCGCCAGCAAGGAATGCAATGTTGATTAACTCTGTGCCTTTGCCTGAGAGATTACTGAAAATGCTGTATTCGCTCCTGATCTGAGACAGGTTAAATCCCATGTCCAGCCGCCCGCGGACAAGATCGAGAGGCGTCGCCAGGCTGATCATGTCGATATCCATCCTTTGCGGCAACGAACCGGTAAAGCTGTAACGGAAGGCTTCTAGCAGGTTCATCGATTGCTCCGCCAGTTCCAGTGGCGGATTCCAGCGTGTCATTTCCAGCGGGAAAGAAATTAGCAACACCACGTAGCCGGTCATTGCCGGATTGAATGGATTTAATCCCAGGCCGCCGTACAGTTGCTTGGCTATGATGATGGCAAAGATGATACCGACTGCGGTTACCCACCACGCAGTGTATGAGGGCAATGCCAGCGCCAGCAGGATGCCTGTCAGCAGCGCAGAACCATCCATTAAAGTCGTTACAACAGGCCTTCGCCGTATGGCGAGAATCAGCCCTTCAGCCAACAGTGCAAATAGTGAGGCGAGTACAATATTGACCAGTACACCCCAGCCAAAATAGTGGATATAAACGGCGATTCCCGGAATCAGCGCAAGGATGACATTCAGCATTACACGGCTGACACTGGCTTGCGCCGGTGTTTGGGGTGAATAGTGTTGTTGTTGGCTGAATTCCATAACTATTAGTGTAATTATATTATGCGTTAATTAAGCGTTATCAGTTGCATTCTCGGCGCTACCGGTGTCGCCTGCCTTCTTTGCTTTTGTTCTCGCCACTGCAGCTTCGATCTCTTTTTTTCGGCCAGCCCCGGCAGCAGTTTTTTTGGCACGTGCAGCATGCTGTGCCTTTTTTTCCGCCTTGATGCGTTCAAGCCGCAATGTTTTTGCCTCTGAACGTTCACGTGCACGATCAGCTTTAAGTGTTTCCTGCTGTTTTTTCCAGATCTCTGACTTGCCAAACCTAAAGTATTGCACTAGCGGGATATGGCTTGGACATACGACCGTGCAGCAGCCGCATTCGATACAGTCAAACAAGTTATGTGATTGCAGGTCATCGTGGTACTTGGCCTGCGAGTACCAGTAGAGTTGTTGTGGCAGCAATTTTACCGGGCAGACTTTGACGCATTCCCCGCAGCGTATACAGGGGCGTATGATGGCTTCACCAGCATGATCGGCAGGTGTCTGCACCAGCAGGCAGTTGCTTGCCTTGACGACAGGTGTGGCGTCGGTTTTCAGGGTGATGCCCATCATCGGGCCACCGACAACCAGGCGGTCAGCATCATCAGTATAACCACCTGCCAGTTCGATCAGATCAGACATGGGGGTGCCAATCAGCGCCTCAAAGTTTTGTGGAGATCTGACGCCTGAACCAGTAACGGTCACGATACGCGAGATCAATGGCTGCTGATGGTCTATAGCGTGGTGAATGGCAGCAGCAGTGGCGACATTACTGACAACCATCCCAAGATCCAGCGGCAGGCCCTGGCTGGGAACATCCTTGCCCGTCAACACCTTGATTAACTGCCGTTCGCCTCCGGTCGGGTAGATCACCGGTATCCCCTGCACATCAAGCCAGTCATATTCATCGGCAAGGGTATTCAGTGCAGCAATTGCTTCCGGCTTGTTATCTTCAATGGCGATTATGACCTGTTCGGCATTTAATGCATGGCGCATGATTTTTGCACCATCAATGACTTCATGCGGCCGCTCGCGCATCAGCATGTCATCACAGCTGATATACGGCTCGCATTCAGCGCCATTTAAAATCAACTTGCTGATCTGGTGGCCGGCCGGGTTGAGTTTGATAAAGGTAGGGAAAGCCGCGCCGCCGAGACCGACTATGCCTGCGAAACGAATCATATTTCTCAGTTCACTCTTGTCCAGCTCGGTAATATCAGCTATTGGCTCGCTTTGCATCCATTCATCTTTACCGTCGGGTTCAATGATGATGACATCGCTTGGCAGGCTTGAGGCATGTGCGGCAGGAAATTTCTGAATGTCGATGACTGTGCCAGAGCTCGGTGCGTGAACAGGTGCCGCAACATAGTCACTGACACGGCCTATCATCTGGCCTTTTAACACTCGTTGGCCTTTTTCAACTATACACTCGGCAGCGCTGCCTATGTGCTGCCGCAGCGGTACAAACAGACGATCAGGGATCGGTGCCTTGCGAATTGGCTGGCTGGTCGATATGGCCTTATGGCCAGGGAGTTTGACGCCACCAGGAAACCTGTACAGTTTGCTCATCAGTTCCTGGCTCCATAGGCGACAAACGGCTGGGGCCAGGTCCAGCTGCTGATGTCAGGCTTGATCGGCCGCATGTCTATGCATTCAACCGGGCAAGGGGGTACGCATAGTTCACAGCCGGTGCATTCTGCGGCGATGACGGTATGCATCTGTTTCGCGGTACCGACAATGGCATCGACCGGGCAGGCCTGGATGCACTTGGTGCAGCCGATGCACCAGTCTTCGATGATGACCGCCAGCGAAGGAACATGACTGGCATGTTCATCAGATAGCGGTACAACTTCGCGGCCGAGGGTTTCTGCCAATGTAACAATAGTGTCTTCACCGCCGGGAACGCAGAGGTTTATCTCCGCTTCGCCTTTAACCAGTGCCTCGGCATAGGGGCGGCAGCCGGGGAAACCGCACTGGCCGCATTGAGTCTGCGGCAGCAGAGAATCTACCTTGTCAGCAAGCGGGTCGCCTTCGATACGAAAACGGACTGAGGAATAACCAAGCAGCAAACCGAACAGGCTCGCAATAGCTCCCAGTGAAATAATCGTCAATAGCATTATTTTCAGCCCAACCCGGCAAAGCCCATAAAGGCAAGGCTCATCAGCCCAGCAGTAATCAGGGCTATAGCAGAACCCCTGAAAGGTACAGGAACGTCTGCCGCGTCCAGCCGCTCTCGCATAGCAGCAAACAGGATAAGTACCAGCGAGAAGCCCAGGGCCGCACCAAAGCCGTAGAGAGTAGCAGTAACAAAGTTATGCTCCTCCTGCACATTCAGCAGGGCCAGTCCGAGGACGGCACAATTGGTAGTAATCAGCGGCAAGAATATTCCCAGCAACTGGTATAGCAGGGGGCTGGTTTTATGAATCACCATTTCGGTGAATTGTACAATTACAGCGATGACGAGGATGAACGAAAGAGTGCGAAGGTATTCGGCTTCAAGCGGTATAAGAATGTATTGATTGACCAGGTAACTGAGCACGGCTGACAGCGTCATGACGAATGTCGTGGCCAACGCCATGCCAATAGCCGTATCGAGTTTACGGGAGACTCCCATAAACGGGCACAGGCCAAGAAACTTAACCAGCACAAAGTTGTTAACCAGTACAGTGCCGAGGAGAATCAGCATGTATTCTTTCATTTCATTGCCTGTGTTTATTTGTCGGCTATATTATACGACGAGACTACTTTACACGCATACCCGGTTCTGCACCCTCATCAGGTGCGAGGATAAACAGGTCACTGCCACCGGGGCCGGCAGCCAGAACCATGCCTTCGGAAATCCCGAAGCGCATTTTGCGAGGAGCCAGGTTTGCAACCATTACGGTGAGTCGGCCTTCAAGGTCTTCTGGATTATACGCCGACTTGATGCCAGCGAAAACATTGCGAGTTTCTCCACCGAGGTCGAGCGTAAGCTGCAGCAGTTTATCTGCTCCCTCTACGTGTTCCGCCCTGGCTATTCTTGCGATGCGTAGATCCAGTTTTACGAAATCATCAAAACTAATTTCATCGCTAATCGGATCTAAGGCTAATGGAGTAGTGATTTCTGCTTCAGTCATGGTTTTATCTTCTGCTTCGTTTTCTGTTTCAAGTGTAGAAGTGGATTCTTCAAGTATGGCTTCAATGGCAGAGCTTTCGATGCGCGTCATCAGCGGCTTGAAGCGGTTGATAGTATGCGAGGTCAGCGACTTGTTGATATCTTGCCACAGCAGCGGCGGGACGTTGAGAAAGGATTCTGCCGAAGCAGCCATCGCCGGCAGCACGGGTTTCAGGTAGATGATCAGTAGTCGGAACAGATTGATGCCCATGCTGCAGACGTCCTGTACTTCCTGTTCGCGTCCTGCTTCTTTAGCGAGTACCCAGGGTTTGTTTTCATCAATATACTGATTGGCAAGATCTGCAAGTCCCATGATCTCGCGGATGGCGCGGCCAAACTCTCGAGATTCATAATATTCAGCAATGCTGTCACTGGCATCGGTAAACTTTTCTAACAATTCGGGACGGTGAATCTCTGATGACAATTCGCCTGAAAATTTCTTGCTGATAAAACCAGCACAACGGCTGGCGATGTTAACCACCTTGCCAACCAGGTCGGAGTTGACCCGGGCCTGAAAGTCTTCCAGGTTTAAATCAATATCATCAACCCCTGCACCCAGTTTGGCCGCATAGTAGTAGCGCAGGTATTCCGGGCTCAGATGATTTAAATAGGATCGTGCCATTATAAAAGTGCCGCGCGATTTTGACATTTTGTTGCCGTTGACGGTCAGGAAGCCATGAACAAATACATTAGTCGGCATTCGGTAACCCGCGCCATGCAGTTCGGCAGGCCAGAACAGGCAGTGGAAATTAGTGATGTCCTTGCCTATGAAGTGGTATAGCTCGGTAGTGGCGTCCTCTTTCCAGTAGTGATCAAAGTCCAGACCCTTTTTATCGCAAAGATTCTTGAAGCTGGCCATGTAGCCGATCGGTGCATCCAGCCAGACATAAAAGTACTTACCCGGGGCATCCGGAATTTCAAAGCCAAAATAGGGTGCGTCACGGGATATGTCCCAGTCCTGGAGCCCCTGTTCCAACCATTCATCAAGCTTGTTGGCGACGGAATCCTGCAAGTGTCCGGCATGGATCCAGTCTTTTAACAATTCGGTAAAATCCGCCAGCTTGAAAAACAGGTGTTCTGACTCTTTCTCCACCGGAGTGGCTCCAGAGACGACGGATACGGCGTTGATCAGTTCTGTCGGCGAATAGGCTGCACCACAGGATTCGCAGTTGTCGCCATACTGATCTTTGGTTCCACAGCGTGGACAATCACCCTTGATAAAACGATCCGGCAGGAACATTTCTTTCTCTGGATCATAGGCCTGGGTGATAGTGCGTCGGCTGATGTGATCTGCATCCCTCAACCTGGTGTAAATATCAGACGATAATTCACGGTTTTCTTCAGAATGCGTGGTATAGAAATTATCGAATTCGATTAGAAAGTCTGCGAAGTCCTGGTCATGCTCCTTGTGCACCCGAGAGATCAGCTCTTCGGCCGAGATCCCTTCAGTCTGGGCACGTAACATAATGGGTGTGCCATGTGCATCACTGGCACAGACATACCAGCATTCATGTCCCCGCATCTTCTGGTAGCGCACCCAGATATCCGTCTGCAGGTATTCAACCAGGTGTCCGAGGTGGATAGGGCCATTGGCATACGGCAGGGCACTGGTGACCAGGATTTGGCGCTGTGATGAAGGCATAATTTATTCTGCTGGTTTGTAGAACAGGGATGAAAGGCGGAAAGGTATCAATTTTAGGCGTTTTATTCTAGTTAAATGGAGTTTTCAGTGTTCAGTTTTCGGTTTTCCGTGCTATATCTTCAATTCCTGCAGGAGATTGGCAGAGATGGAATCGGAATATAGAATTAATCTGATATTCTTATGCTGTAGTGAACCCATAGCGAAAACCGAAAATTATTATTTCTCGTTTAGTTTGGTCTAACCAAACAACATTAAGATCACTGCATAACGTGCCGCCTTGCCGACAGCAATAAAAAACAAGGCTGGCCAGAAATGTATTTTCAGCCAGCCGGCGGCGAGACATAACGGATCACCGACAATCGGCAACCATGATAGCAGCAGTAGCGGACTGCCATGTTGCTCAAGCCAGTCAGCTGCACGTTGCTGGTCCGGTTTGAGTAAATCTTTTGTCGGCCAGCGCCTGGCGATCAGATAGCCAAGCAGCCAGGATGTCATGCCACCCAGTGTGTTTCCGGCCGTTGCCACTGATAACAGGGCGAGCGGTGCATGCGTGCTATTCAACTGCAGCGCGGCGAGGACAGCCTCAGAGCCTCCGGGCAGTATGGTTGACGAGATGAATGAACTGATAAACAGTCCCCAAAGTCCCCATTCATCGATAAGTTCAGCCATAAAGTAATATATTCCGGGTTACTGGGTAATACCTGATATTATTAATAGGGTATTCGCCTCACAATTGGTAGTGAAATGCTGATTTTAGCACTCTGAGAAATGACTTTTGAGCTTTCTCAGTGTAGGATTGGCGGCCTTTCGCGGTCCCATAAATATATTTGAGAAACATTTGAGGTCAGGGCATGAGTGAAGTAACAAAAGAACAGATTGAAGAAGCACTAAAACTGGTTGTTGATCCATATACCGAACAGGATCCAGTCAGCAGTAAAATGATCAAGAAAATTGATATCAATGATGGCAAGGTCGACGTTAATATCGTTGCCGGTTACCCGAACAAGGGTTTTGCTGACGAATTTGCCGCTAGTCTGAAAGAAAAAGTCATGGCGGTTGATGGTGTCTCCGACGCCAATATCAACGTCACTTTCAAGATTGCTTCGCATGGTGTGCAAAAAGGCGTGACCATGCTGGATAACGTCAAGAATATTATTGCTGTTGCTTCCGGCAAAGGCGGTGTCGGCAAATCCACGGTTTCTGTCAACCTGGCACTGGCTCTTTCTGCTGAAGGTGCAAAGGTTGGTATCCTGGATGCAGATATCTATGGTCCAAGTCAGCCACGCATGCTGGGTGTAACTGCACAGCCTGAATCAAAGGATGGCAGTTCGCTCGAACCAATGACGTCTTACAATCTGCAGGCGATGTCTATTGGATTTTTGATAGATGAAGAAACGCCGATGATCTGGCGCGGGCCTATGGTGACCCAGGCTCTCGAGCAGCTGCTGAAAGATACACGTTGGAACGACCTTGACTACCTGATCATCGATCTGCCGCCGGGAACTGGTGACACACAGCTGACCCTGGCACAGAAAGTACCTGTAAGTGGATCAGTCATTGTAACAACACCACAGGACATTGCTTTACTGGATGCCCGCAAGGCACTGAAGATGTTTGAAAAGGTCGAGATCCCGGTACTGGGTGTAGTCGAAAACATGAGTACGCATATCTGTTCAAATTGCGGCCATGAAGAGCATATATTTGGTGAAGGCGGCGGCCTGAGTATGGCTGAGCAGTATGATGTCGATTACCTTGGCGCTATTCCACTGGATATGGCGATACGAAAAGATGTTGATCAGGGCAAGCCGACGGTAGTGGCCGACCCTGACGGGCGCATTGCAATGAACTATCGTGAAATTGCCCGTCGCACGGCTGCCAAGCTATCGATGAAGAAGAAAGACTTTACTGCAGCATTCCCGAATATTGTGATCGATAATACTTAATAACTCAGGATCTGCAGTTAATAGGAAAAGGCCGGCATGGGAATTTCTCATGCCGGCCTTTTTCAGTAATAATATGCGACTTTGTAAAACACAGGCATTCAGGAGTAACGAGAGATGGGCGTAAAGTCCGATATATGGATTCGCAAGATGGCTCAGGAAGCAGGCATGATTGAGCCATTTGAATCAGATCAGGTACGTGTCGATGAGACGGGAAGCAGGCTGGTTTCCTATGGAACTTCCAGCTATGGCTATGATATACGCTGCTCTGACGAGTTCAAGATATTTACTAATATTAATTCTGCGCTGGTCGACCCGAAGAACTTTGATGAGAACAGCTTTGTTGATTTTAAAGGCGATGTTTGTATTATCCCACCGAACTCTTTTGCCCTGGCCAGAACAGTTGAATACCTGAGAATCCCGCGCAATGTCCTGACCATCTGTCTTGGTAAATCGACCTACGCCCGCTGCGGCATCATTGTCAACGTCACCCCGTTTGAACCGGAATGGGAAGGGCATGTGACACTCGAGTTCTCCAACACTACACCACTGCCTGCAAAAATATATGCTAACGAAGGTGTCGCGCAGGTTATTTTCTTTGAAGGTGATGAAGAATGCGCGACCTCTTACAAGGACCGTGGTGGTAAATACCAGGGTCAAACGGGCGTGACTTTGCCTAAAACCTGAGTTTCTTAAAGGAAGCATGGCTTACAAATATATCCTGTCATTGCACCTTACAGGTATTTACTGCGGTCACGAACACCGTAGCTCGGTAATCTTGTTCAGCAATTATATCTGCTAGTATGGGATAAGCATTGTCACTGCAAAGGTAAATAGATTGCTTCGTTCCTCGCATTGACTAGAAAGATGCATGCAATGACTCAGAATTTCTTTTCAACAGCATGCATAAAAATGTATATGTCCCAGAATCTACTGAAAGAAATTGATAGAATTGCAGGGCAGGCAATCGATGAAATCTAACAACAGGCTATGATCATATGTCAGGTAATACGATAGGGAAGCTCTTCACTGTCACCAGTTTTGGTGAAAGCCATGGTGCGGCCATAGGCTGTATTATTGATGGCTGCCCTCCCGGTTTCGAGTTAAGTGAAGCCGATATACAACCTGACCTTGATCGCCGTAAACCCGGCACCTCGAGACACACCACCCAGCGCCGTGAATCGGATCAGGTTGAGATACTTTCAGGTGTCTTTGAAGGTAAGACTACCGGTACGCCGATCGGGCTGCTAATCCGCAATACCGACCAGCGCTCTAAAGATTATTCCGACATCAAAGAAGTGTTTCGTCCCGGTCATGCGGATCTTACCTATGAAAGAAAATATGGACTGCGTGATTACCGTGGTGGCGGCCGATCGTCTGCACGTGAAACTGCCATGCGTGTTGCAGCAGGAGCAGTTGCAAAGAAATATCTCAAGCTCAGGTATGGGATTCGCATCCATGGCTATTTAGCTCAGTTAGGACCGATCAAAATTGACAAGCTGGATTGGCATGCCGTAGAGCAGAATCCTTTTTTCTGTCCTGATGCCGAAAAAGTAGCGGAACTTGAATCCTACATGGATGCCCTGCGCAAGGAAGGCAATTCTGTCGGTGCTCGAATAAATGTCGTCGCCAGTGGTGTTCCCGCAGGTCTCGGGGAGCCGGTTTTTGACCGGCTGGATGCGGATATTGCCCACGCACTAATGTGCATCAATGCTGCCAAGGGCGTTGAAATCGGTTCAGGTTTTGACTGTATTGATCAAAAAGGTACCGACCATCGTGATCTTATTACTCCAGATGGATTTCTTTCAAATCATGCGGGGGGTATTCTGGGCGGTATCTCCAGCGGTCAGGACATTCTTGCCAGTGTCGCATTCAAGCCGACCTCGTCGCTGCGTCTACCCGGGCAGACCATCAATAGAAAAGGTGAATCTGCAGAAGTGATTACGACTGGTCGGCACGACCCCTGCGTGGGAATCCGGGCTACGCCAATCGTCGAGGCAATGCTGGCAATCACACTGATCGATCACATGTTGCGGCAGCGTGGTCAGAATGCTGATGTGATTGCGGAGAATAGTTAAGCTAAGATTTTTCCGGCTACATGTTTATACTTTAATTCTGTGTCACCCGCAGTAATCGAACGAACCACTGCGGATTAAAAAATCAGTATCAAGCTTATGCCTTACTGGCGCCTGTCATCTTTTTATTTTGTCTATTTCGCAACGCTGGGCGCGTTGCTGCCATACTGGTCACCATATCTTGCCTCACTGGGGTTTTCGCTATCTGAAATCGGAAACTTAATGGCAATCATTATGGCCACAAAGATGATTGCGCCGAATATCTGGGCCTGGTTAGCCGATCACAGCAACTCCTGTATGCGACTGGTGCGACTAGCGGCATTGCTGTCTGTCATCTTTTACCTGGGAGTATTTTTGGGAACCGGTTTCTGGTGGCTGGCACTGGTGATGATGCTATTCACTTTTTTCTGGAATGCAGTGCTGCCGCAGGTCGATGTGACTACCCTTAACCACCTCGGTGATGACGATCATCGTTATGGCAAGGTGCGGTTGTGGGGTTCAATCGGTTTCATTCTTACCTCTCTGCTGCTGGGTCGTGCACTGGATAGTCATCCGGCAAGCCTGGTACTGCCGGTGATACTGGTTTGTCTGCTGGGGATTTTTATTTTCACCCTGTTTATTCCTGATGCCGGGAAGTCCAGTCATGAAGAACAGGGAGGGATGGTTCGCTACATTTTAAAGTATCCTGAATTGATGAGTTTCCTCGTTGCCTGTTTTTTATTACAGGCAAGTCATGCACCTTATTACACGTTCTATACACTCTATCTATCTGACTTCGGCTACAGTAAAACTGTGATCGGTTCCCTCTGGGCGCTGGGTGTGATGTTTGAAGTCGTTCTGTTTCTTACACTGCATCGCTTTTTAAAGCCAATCCGTTTTCGCGCACTGTTTATTTTCTGCTGTCTTGTCACCAGTATGAGATGGGTGATGATAGGTACGTTTCCGGAATCGTTTACTATGCTGGTGATAGCACAGATGCTGCATGCTGTGAGTTTTGGTCTGTTTCATGGCGTCGCTATATCGATGATACATCGCTACTTTACCGGTCGGCACCAGCACCGCGGGATGGCGCTTTACGGCAGCGTCAGTTTTGGCGCGGGTGGTGCAGTTGGGAGCCTGCTCAGTGGTTATATGATGGGCTGGTTTGGTGCCGGTTTTACCTTCGGGGCAGCCAGCCTGGCGGCTCTTCTTGCTGGCCTGATTGCATGGTTCAGAGTCGAAGGAAAGTTTGTAAAACAGGCGTGAATACCGGACCATTTACAATGATAAAATATTTATTCAGAAATCATGTCTCAGATTGAACGAAAAGTTGAACTACTGTCACCGGCAGGAACGCTAAAAAGCCAGCATTATGCGATGGCCTTTGGTGCCGATGCCGTTTATGCCGGTTTGCCGCGTTATTCCCTGCGGGTGCGCAACAATGATTTTAATATCGATAATTTATCTGTCGGTATTGATGCTGCCCACTCACAGGGAAAGCGGTTTTTCGTCGCTGTCAACATTATGCCGCATGGTAGCAAGCTGAAGACTTTCCTTGCTGATATGGCAAAGATTGTTACGCTTAAACCTGATGCGCTGATCATGTCCGACCCGGGTTTAATCATGCTGATCAGGGAAAACTGGCCAGACATGCCTATTCATCTTTCGGTACAGATGAATACCGTCAATGCCGCCGCAGTGAGGTTCTGGCAGGGGGTTGGAATCGAGAGGATTATTCTGTCGCGCGAGTTGTCTCTTGGTGAAGTAGATGAAATTCGCCAGCAATGTCCCGATATCGAGCTTGAAGTGTTTGTTCATGGGTCACTCTGCATTGCCTACTCAGGACGTTGCCTGTTGTCAGGTTATTTTAACCATCGTGATCCCAACCAGGGTACCTGCACCAATTCCTGCCGCTGGGATTATAAAATGACCGGTGAGGAAAAAGAGGCCGGTATTGAGCAGGAGGGTCAGGCGTTCCAGGCAGCAAACAGGCATCAGAATTCACAGCAGGTCATGCTGCTGGAGGAGGCGAACCGCCCAGGCGAACTGATGCCTATCGAAGAAGATGAGCACGGCACTTACATCATGAACTCCAAGGATTTGCGTGCAGTTGAACATGTCTCACGCCTTGTAGAAATAGGCGTTGACTGTCTGAAGATAGAAGGGCGTACCAAGTCACATTATTATGCCGCAAGAACCAGTCAGATTTATCGCCGGGCGATCGATGATGCACTGGCTGGAAAAGAGTTCAACCCGTCCCTGATGGGAGACCTTGAATCACTGGCAAACCGTGGTTATACCGATGGCTTTTTTGTCCGGCATCATAGCCAGGAACTGCAACGCTACCACGACAGTGCTTCAACAGCACAGCGGCAGATGTTTGTTGGTGAAGTGATGCAGAATGATAATGGACGATATCTCATCGATGTAAAAAATAAGTTCAAAGTTGGTGACACAATGGAACTGCTGACGCCTGCAGGAAATACCGCCTTTACACTGAATGAAATGCAGGACAAAGACGGCAAGCCACTGCAGGAAGCACCGGGTGGTGGCTGGAAGGTTAAGATCCCGCTGCCGGCTGAAGCGGATGAGTTTGGCTTACTGGTTCGGGATCTTTAAGGATTTACGAATCACTTAAAACTTAAAAAACTTAACACTTAAAACTTAACAGCTTCACCATCTATTAACGCCCTTAGCACCGCCGTCCACGCATCCGCGATGTTTTTGCGGTTATAACCGCCACCCCCGGTGACCAGCAGGCGTCCCTGGCAGTGTTGATCGGCGATTTTGCATAGTTGACGCGTAGCATGACTATGCGCTTCAGGCGTCAGGCCCATGTGTGTAATGGGGTCGCCGAAGATGCTGTCAGCGCCCGCCTGCAGAATTATAAACTCGGGCTGGGCAGTAGCAAGGAAGCTTTCTATTTCATTCCATGCGGGAAAGAAGTCTTCATTATGTACACGTGGCGGGGTGAGAGGCAGGTTTAACTTTGTTCCTTTTGCCTTTTCTTTACCAGTCTCAGATCTAAAGCCAGTCCCGGGATAAAGGTAGTTCCCATCCTCGTGGATATCAGCGATGAAAACTTCCGCGTCGTTCTCATATTCATAGAAGACCCCATCACCATGGTGGGCATCAATATCGACATAGGCAATTCGCCTGATATTATGATTTCTGCGTAGCTCTTCGATGATTATGCCGATGTCATTGATTGCACAAAAGCCAGCTGCAGTATTGCGCCTGGCGTGGTGCAGGCCGGCAATCGGGATGAACGCTCTATTGGCCTTGCCGTCAATTATTCGTCGTGCTCCGTCCAGTACACATCCTGCAACGACGCAGGCGGACTCATAGATTCCGGGGAATGCAGGTGTGTCGCCACAGTCCAGGCTACCAGATCCTTTAGCAGAGAGACGGATTAATTTTTCGATGTATGATGGTGTATGAAAAAGTTCAAGTTCTTCTTTACTGGCACTAACAGGTGAAGCAACCTGCACTTTGTTGTTCAGGCCGGATTGGCAGGCAGATTTCCAGAATGCATCCAGACGGTCAGGGCCAAAGGGATGGTCCTCACCAAAGCCATAAGCGGCCAGAGCTTCACCGTAGTAGACTGTGGTCATATCTATGTCCTTTTTTAAATTTTCACTTGAAAGCTAAGGTTTATCAGATAATGTCATGATTTATAGGAAGATTGTAAGAGGCTGAGATATACTTCTTCACGATTATGAAAAGTTTAGAGGACAAAACATCGCCAGGCATTTGGTTTAATTTCCTGACACAGGGAGTCCTTGGCCTGGTACTGATGTCGGGCTCCATTTCAATTGCCTCTGCCTGGACATGCGTTTACGTGTCGTCCTATCACAAGGGATATGCCTGGTCCGATGCGGTGGAACGTGGCTTGCGCAGCGAATTGGACGGGAAATGTGACCTGATCCAGATCGATATGGATACCAAACGTAACAAAAGCGAACTGTATAAAATCCGCAAATCACGCGAAGTTGCGAAAGAAATCATGAAAATTAAGCCGGATGTGCTAATCACTTCGGATGACAA
>JARFQI010000053.1 GCA_029287855.1 Arenicellales bacterium
GTCCTCGCTCAATTCCGCTCTAATCTTGCAGTGCTCGACAACACAAAAGGGGCTGTTAGTAGATCAAAACCCAGGTCAAAAACGGGATTGATGGCACCTGATATTGAAATGTACTCATCCTGACTACGCATCCGTCATACCGGCGCAGGCCGGTATCCAGAATCTTTAAATAATGGATTCCGGCTAGAACCATGCCGGAATGACGGAAGTGTTTGTGCTCGTGTTTAGTCATTCGTCTTTGATCTTGATTTTAACCTCTCCTGTTCAGGCTCGCCGAGAAGCACAGGATGAGCAGGAGGGTTCGGGATGTGACTGTCTGAGCGCAGTGAGTTTCACATCTCGCCGGTTCATACGAGCATCGCAGGGCACCCGCAGGGCGGGCATGTCGGGTATCCTTTCTTTTGGTGACTTTACTTTGGATAAGCAAAGAAAAATGACTCGCCCATAAAGGGCGAAATCCCAAAAGAAATACAAGTAATAAGTAAATGAACTCGCGCCCAGACATGTCGAGTTTATCAGAAAAATTGTTTAAAAAATAAATAACTCATCCAGCTTTCCCGAAAGGGAAAAAACAAAAAAAAGTCCTATTGAAATCAAAATATATATCCCTATATGCATAGCAGACGTAAAGCACATGTCATTGAGAACGGTGCTTAACTAACACACGAAAGTGTCTAATTATCAATTATATACAAGAGGTGTTATATGAAAACTATTGTACGTGAGCCAAATCGTGAAACAGCATGGGGATTTAACAGTGAAAACCTGGATAATATATTTGAAGGTTTTTTCAGGCCACTAAATGCGCAGTCTAAGGATCTAAATGGCGGCAGTCTGGTTCCAGCTATTGATTTGCATGAAAATGAAGACAGCTATACCGTCAGAGCAGAAATACCAGGTGTGAAAAAGGAAGATATTGATGTCACTGTGCATGATGGCGTTTTGACTATTAATGCTGAATCACGTTATCAGCATGAAGACAAGGAGCAGGGCCGTGTGATTCATCAGGAAAGGCGGTATGGAAAGTATGTCAGGAGTATTCGTCTCGGCAAGGATGTCGATGAAAGTAATGTTAAAGCGAATTACAATGACGGTGTTCTCGAGCTTGAACTTCCAAAGCTTGAAGAAGTTAAGCCAAAGAAGATTGAGATTGCCGTTAACTAAGGATCATACACGCGGCTATAGTATTGTCTATTAATCGATATATTCTCTATGCCCTTTTAAAGCTGCTGCAAGGCAGCTTTTTTTCTGTCTTCAAATCTTCGAACACTGTTTTTACATCTGGGCTATGCATAAAACAGGTAAGTCGAATACAATCTGTAAATGCAAATTGTATAGCAGGATTTAACAATGCCAAATTCGGAAATATCCGCGCAACAGAGAGCCAGCATACTTGCTGAGGCCCTGCCTTATCTTAGGCGCTTTAAGAAGAAAACCATTGTCGTAAAGTACGGTGGCAATGCAATGGTGGACGAAAGCCTGAAAGAAGGATTTGCGCGTGACATTGTGTTGATGAAGCTGGTCGGCATCAATCCGGTAATTGTTCACGGTGGGGGTCCACAGATTAATCTGCTGCTGGATAAGATTGGCAAAGAGAGCCAATTCGTCAAGGGCATGAGGGTGACTGACCGCGAGACCATGGATGTTGTTGAAATGGTACTGGGCGGCCTGGTCAACAAGGATATTGTAAATCTTGTCAATCGCCATGGCGGCAAAGCAGTTGGCCTGTCGGGGAAAGATGGTGGGCTCATTCATGCGCGTAAGATGGTGCTGCAGAACACTGATGATCCTGCATTAAATGCCACTGAAATTATCGACATTGGACACGTCGGTGAAGTTGAAAGTGTTGATCCGGAAATTGTCAGATTGCTCGAGTCTGGTGAATTTATCCCGGTCATCGCACCTATTGGCGTTGATGCACAGGGTCAGACATATAATATAAATGCCGACATTGTTGCCGGTACGCTGGCGCGGACATTAATGGCAGAAAAGCTGGTATTAATGACAAACACAGCTGGCGTCCTCGACGACAAAGGCAATGTAATGACTGGACTTAGTGCATCAGAAGTAGATGAAATGGTGAAGTCAGGTGCCATTCACGGAGGCATGTTGCCAAAAGTCGCCTGTGCCCTGGATGCCGTCAAATCCGGTGTGCGGTCAGCACATATCATTGATGGCAGGGTTGAGCACGCACTGTTGCTTGAAATCTTCTCTGACGAAGGAGTCGGTACACTTATTACCGGCTAGTTACCGGCTGGGCTTTTTTCTTCGCTGGCTTCGGAGGATTACGGGAGCAGTACTACGATGCTCGAACAGCTGATCAGAAATAATACGTACCCTCCATTGGCTTGCTATCTCCATATATTCGTTTGTACATATATATGGAATAGTGTATATATTGGCCATGAATCACGATATTAGCAATTACCTGAAGCAGCTCGCTGATCAAACACGTCTGCGCTGCTTGATGCTGTTACGCAAAGAAGGAGAGTTATGCGTTTGTGAGCTTACTTATGCGATGAAGCTTTCGCAGCCCAAAATCTCCCGCCACCTGGCAAATCTGCGAGAAGCGAATATAGTGCAGGGAAGGCGTGAGGGTTTATGGATTTACTATTCTCTTCATCGTGAGTTGCCTGCCTGGGCGCTTGAGATTCTTGATTGTGCGCTGGAGGCGGCTGAAAACAGCAAGCCTTTTGCCTCAGACCAGGCATCTCTTTGCAGTATGCCAAGCCGCCCAGGTGCCGCTTGCTGCGCCTGAGAATTCGAAGAATCTCAAGACATATCAATACAACACTAACGCAAATAGGACAGTTTGATGAGCGACAATACTTATCATCTACTTTTTTTATGTACAGGTAACTCCTGCCGCTCACAAATGGCCGAAGGATGGGCAAGGGAGTTAGCGAGCCAGGATGACAATGAATGGCTGGCAGTTGAATCCGCCGGTATCGAGTCACATGGCAAGAACCCGCGCGCCATTGCAGTGATGCAGCAGGCTGGAATCGATATCTCGGGCCAGGAATCTACCCGCTTAACGGATGAAATGCTTGAAAGGGCTGATCTGGTTGTCAGTGTCTGCGGTCATGCAGATGAAAATTGCCCGGCGCTGCCGGCAGGCACACGAAAAATACACTGGCCACTCGATGACCCTGCAAAGGCACAGGGCAGTGAGGAGGAAATCATGCAGGTGTTTCAGGCTAGTCGTGATGATATACGCCATCGTGTTAACCAGTTGCTGAATGAACTGAAAGCAGGGACTGTTCGATGAGCGCACAATGTGAAGTGACTGCAAAAAAAGCGTCGGGCAAGGAGATTGGGTTCTTCGAGCGCTATCTCACGGTATGGGTGTTTTTATGCATTGTAGTGGGTATAGCCCTGGGGCATTTCTTCCCGGCACCGTTCCAGGCAATTGGCAAGATGGAGGTCGCACGGGTCAATATGCCTGTCGCTGTATTGATCTGGCTAATGATAATTCCGATGTTGCTGAAGATTGATTTTTCATCGATGCACCATGTTAAGGAGCACTGGCGCGGTATAGGGGTGACACTGTTTATTAACTGGGCAGTGAAACCCTTTTCAATGGCACTGCTCGGCTGGATTTTTATTCGCGGTTTTTTTGCTGACTGGCTGCCTGCTGATCAAATTGATTCCTATATAGCAGGACTTATCATCCTTGCTGCGGCGCCATGCACGGCAATGGTCTTCGTCTGGAGTAATCTTAGTGATGGCGAGCCTAACTTCACACTGACTCAAGTCGCTTTAAATGACACCATTATGATCTTTGCCTTTGCGCCTATAGTCGCATTGCTGCTCGGTTTGTCGGCCATCACTGTACCATGGGACACATTACTTCTGTCTGTTGTTCTGTATATTGTTATTCCGGTTCTTGTCGCACAGATATGGCGGAAAATTATTTTCTCGAAGGCCAAATCAGAGCAGCTGCTCGAAACTACTTTAAAAAGACTACATCCCCTTTCCCTGGGTGCATTATTGCTGACGCTGGTATTGTTGTTCGCCTTTCAGGGCGAACAAATCCTCGCACAGCCAATGATCATCCTGCTGCTGGCAATACCGATACTGATCCAGGTATATTTTAATTCAGGTCTTGCTTACTGGCTTAACCGGCGCTTTGGTGTGGCACATTGTGTTGCAGCGCCGTCTGCATTAATCGGTGCAAGTAATTTTTTCGAGCTTGCAGTTGCCACAGCGATCAGCCTGTTTGGATTTAATTCCGGCGCTGCACTGGCAACAGTCGTTGGTGTACTTGTTGAAGTTCCGGTAATGCTATCTGTGGTCAAGATAGTTAATAGCACGAAGGGCTGGTATGAGGAGTCTGCTGCTAAGTCATCATGACTTCTTCGAAATGTTATGCATGATCGATGCTACTCCTGCCAGGAAGTATGATAAATCAGTTCTACAGAGCAATTATTGAGAAACTGAAGGGGGCTTTATATAAAATATATACATTGAGCAGTTAAAACGGGGTCAAAATGAATCAAGGGTTTATCAGGGGACTCGATATCGCACCCTTATTCAATGCAGTATCTATAGAATGGATGCTTCACCTGATCCTTCTGATAGATACCGGGCAAAGTAGCCATGCAGAAAATGCTTAAAGACTTAAGTAAGCAAAATGACCGGACTGACACTCCTGATGCTACATCCACATTATGGCACGCTGAAAGTGCGAGCAAGATTTTTGAATCCCTGCAAACAACGCCTGATGGACTTGCCAGCGAAGAAGTAAAAAGCAGGCTTTCTGTTTATGGTCCGAACCGTCTGTCTGAACAGGGAGTGCGCGGGCCATTACTTCGGTTTCTTTCTCAGTTCAATAATGTACTTATATACGTGTTACTGGTTGCCAGTATGGTCACTGCCATGCTGGGCCAATGGGTAGACACCGGTGTCATCCTGGGTGTTGTTTTTCTCAATGCAATTATTGGATATGTACAGGAGGGTAAAGCTGAGGATGCATTAAAAGCAATCAGGAAGATGCTCTCTCCAAATGCACTGGTAGTGCGTGATAGTCGACAAATGACTATCCCGGCAGACTCACTGGTTCCAGGTGATATTGTACTGCTGCAATCTGGTGATAAAGTTCCTGCTGATCTTCGATTATTTCGCGTAAAGGGCCTGCAGATCCAGGAGTCTGTACTTACCGGTGAATCGATCGCGGTAGAAAAATTTACAGATGCTGTTACTGAGGAAAGTGTACTCGGTGATCGTAGTTGCTTGTCTTATTCAGGAACGCTTGTTACGCATGGCCAGGGTGCTGGAATTGTAATCGCAACAGGTAAGCAAACGGAGATAGGGCGGATCAGTTCACTGGTTTCAGAAGTAGAAACAATAACAACTCCTTTGTTACGCCAGGTGGCTCAGTTTGGTCGTTGGCTGACAGCGGTTATCCTCGGCGTTGCTGTTCTTACCATTGCTTTCGGTACTTTGTTCCGAGGTTACGCCGTCACCGATATGTTTTTAGCTGCTGTAAGCCTGGTGGTTGCTGCTATTCCAGAAGGCTTACCCGCAATCATGACGATTACCCTTGCGATTGGTGTGCAGCGTATGGCCAGGCGAAATGCCATCATACGAAAATTGCCTGCCGTTGAGACATTAGGTGCAGTATCTGTGATTTGCTCAGACAAGACAGGTACTCTCACACGAAATGAAATGACAGTGCGCACAATTGCGACTGCTGCCGATATGTTTGAATTAAGTGGCACCGGTTACGATTCTCATGGGGCAATTACACTGTCGAACAGAGAGATTCTTGCAGAAGAAATGCCTCTTTTACTGGAGCTTATTCGGGCTGCTGTGCTTTGTAATGATGCGTCACTTGAGCGCAAAAATCATATTTGGGTTGTTAACGGAGACCCCATGGAAGGGGCATTGTTGATTTCTGGTTTGAAAGCTTCACTGGAGATAGAGGTTGAGTCAAAAAAATTTCCACGAGATGACCTTATCCCATTTGAGTCGGAACATCGTTTTATGGCAACACTTCATCATAGTCATAGCGGTGAAGCATTTATCTTTGTTAAAGGGGCACCTGAACGTATCCTGGAAATGTGCGCCTCTCAGAGGTCTTTTGATGGAGACCATTCGCTTGATAAAGACTACTGGTTAAACCGTATTGAAGAAATGGCAGAGCAAGGACAAAGAGTGCTGGCGATTGCCATGAAAACGGTCAGCCATCTACAGGTGGATCTAAAGTTCAGTGATGTTGCGTCAGACCTGACTATGCTTGGCCTGTTCGGTTTCATTGACCCTCCGCGTGAAGAAGCTATTAAAGCCGTTGAGGTCTGTGGCAGGGCAGGGATTCGAGTGAAAATGATTACCGGCGATCATGGGACAACTGCACTTTCTATTGCCCGGCAACTGAAGCTCGTCAATACCGGTGAGGTACTCACGGGACAGCAACTTCAAGCCATGTCCGAGGATGCATTACGAGAACGTGTGCGGGATGTCGATGTTTACGCACGGGTAGACCCAGAGCATAAATTGCGCCTGGTTAGACTGTTGCAGGAACATGGTTTAATTGTGGCAATGACCGGGGATGGCGTTAATGATGCACCGGCGCTGAAACGTGCCGATGTTGGCACCGCGATGGGGATTAGTGGTTCAGAGGCAGCCAAGGAGGCCGCTAAAATGGTACTGGCAGATGATAACTTTGCTTCAATAACACATGCTGTTGAAGAAGGCCGTACTATTTATGACAATCTGAAAAAATCCATTCTTTTTATTCTGCCGAGCAGCGGCGGGGAGTCTTTAATTATCCTGGCTGCTATTCTGTTTGGTTTTCAGCAACTGCCATTAACCCCAGTGCAGATTCTCTGGGTTAATATGGTTACAACAGTGACGTTGGCACTGGTGCTGGGTTTTGAGCCACCTGAAAAAAATGTCATGCAACGCCCTCCGCGTGATGCGGATGAGCCGATATTGTCACGCCTCCTCATCTGGCGAGTTGTTTTCGTCTCAGTGATTCTGATGAGTGGTACCATCGGGCTTTTTCAGTGGGAAATGCAACAGGGTGCAAGTATTGCGCATGCCCGAACCGTTGCAGTGAACACACTGGTCATGTTCGAGATATTTTATTTATTCAATTCTCGTTATATCACCGACCCGGTATTAAACCTTGCAGGTTTAACAGGTAACCGTTATGTGCTGATAGCTATTGGCATCCTGCTTCTGTTGCAACTCGGGTTTACCTACCTTGAACCGATGCAGTCTTTATTTGGAACAACGGCAATCGGTCTCACGGTCTGGTTACCTATCATCGTAGTGGCCTCGTCTGTGCTGTTTCTGGTTGAGTTAGAGAAGTTTTTTGTACGCCTGTTAACCAGGAATGGTACGGATTGACATAACTAATAAAAGGCAATGAAATGCGTAAATGGATGCAGGTGATAGTGAAAAGAAGCTGGATACGAAGGTGATATAGAAATGAAATGGTCCTGGAAACTCGTACGTCTTGCCGGTATTGATGTCTATGTCCATGCCACTTTTTTTATACTCCTTGTCTGGATAGGATTGAATTTCTGGATTGTCGGGGGCAACGTATCCGCGGTCATTATCGGTATAAGCTTTATTCTGGCCTTATTTGCCTGTGTCGTGCTGCATGAGCTGGGACATGCACTAACGGCCAGGCGATACGGCATACGTACCCGCAATATTATCCTTTTGCCAATTGGCGGAGTGGCTGCTATGGAGCGCATGCCTGATGACCCGAAACAGGAAATAGCTGTAGCCCTGGCAGGGCCAGCGGTAAACCTTGGAATTGCTGTGCTTCTTTGGTTATGGTTGTCATTGACAAATTCACTACTGCAAATCGACCAGTTGTCTCTAACTGGCGAGTCGTTTATACAGAACCTGATGGTGGTCAATATCATACTTGCCATCTTTAATCTGCTGCCAGCCTTCCCTATGGATGGAGGGAGAGTGTTGCGGGCAGCCCTGTCGTTTCGCATGACCCATTATCGGGCCACTCAAGTGGCAACCAGGGTAGGGCAGGGTTTTGCGCTTTGGTTGGGTTTCATCGGTCTGCTGTATAATCCCTTCCTGATTTTTATCGCCCTGTTTGTGTGGATTGGTGCAGCGGCAGAAGCGGACACAGAGCAGATCAAATCCAGCTTACATGGTGTCGCTGTCGGTAGCGCAATGTTGACAGAATTTCACATGCTTTCACCGCATGATACCTTAAACCGTGCCATTGAATTGACGCTTGCCGGCAGTCAGAAAGACTTCCCTGTAGTGCAAAATGAAGATGTCATCGGTGTTCTGACGCAGGACGACCTGTTGCAGGGCCTGCATGCAGGTGGGGCACAATCACATGTTGGCGACTGGATGCAGAAAGAAATTTATAGTGCCGACAGCAAGGAATCACTTGAAAAGGTACTCGAGCGCTTGCAGGCCTGCAACTGCTCACTAATTACCGTGACTGAAGCCGGTCAGCTGGTGGGTATAATCAATCTCGAAAACATCATGGAATTAATCAAAATCCAGACGGCTATTCATGAGCAGGATGGCACAATGAAGTGGCAAGCTTAAACGAAGAAGGTCCTGCAGTCACTGTTTTGAAGATTCATCGCATACGGAGAACCCGCAGCCGTTAAAAAGAAAAAGCAGACCTGAAAAGTTATATTAATACCCGGCTTTAGATATCTGTTTCTCTATAAAATCTGTTTATTACTATAAATAATATAGCAGGAGTAGAATGATAAAAGAGAATAGCAAACTGTTCATGGAGGATAGTTCGATGCGTATAAAAAGCCTTTGTTTTGTTTTGTTTTCTTTTTTCAGTTGCAATGTAATGGCTGGGGAATTGATCATTCCTGATGACAAAGCCGATATCCTGTTTGAGACCAAGCTGGGTATTGTTACTTTTGCACATCAGAAGCATGCCGAGCTAAGTATTACTGAATGCACAACATGCCATCATAAGATCCAGCCTGAGGACACTGCTGTAAAGCCCTGTCATGACTGCCATAAGCATGATGCTAAATCGAAAGATGTAGTAAAGACCAGTAAAGCATTTCATACCCGCTGCATAGGCTGTCATGAATACACCGCAGCTGGCGGACAGAATGCGGGACCATTGAAAAAGAAATGTAAGTTGTGTCACGTCAAACCGGAGACTAAATAATAAATTACATAAGGCTGGACAAGTTACAGCTAGATTAACGGGATC
>JARFQI010000086.1 GCA_029287855.1 Arenicellales bacterium
TGGCAGCCATCTGCTTGACTATATCTTCAGATACCAGGAAGCCATGTTCGAAGCTGCGTACACCGGCATCGAGTGCACGCTGGTAGGATTTGTCATTGTAGGCATGAATCGCCACATAGGTGCCATAGTCAGATGCTATCTCAACTGCAGCCTCCATCTCTTCCTGTGTTGCACCCATTATTTCCAGTGGATCAAAGCGGCTGGCTACACCGCCACCGGCCATGATCTTGGTGAAGTGCGCACCATTACGGTAGTTCCTGCGTGACGCTTCAATGACATCGTCGCGATTGTTGACGATCATCGAATGCTGAATCTTTGCACCATGGTCAGACACATGGAGGTCGTTACGATCCCCCCAGTCGCCATGGCCACCGGTATGACTAAGCACACCACCGGAGCTGTAGATACGTGGCGCTATCAACAATCCGCGCTGTGAAGCACGCGCTATGCCACGGGAATTACCAGCAATATCGCGGATCGTCGTGATACCCTTCATCAGAAAATCATCACGAACTGCCTGTGCCGCCATGGCGCCACCACCCGGGCCATCCCATTCATCCTGGTAGGTGTTCGTGCCTTCCGGAGTCATAAAGACGATATGGGTGTGCATATCGATTAGCCCCGGAGTCATCGTACGCCCCTTGCCATCGACAACAAACGCGCCTTCCGGCTTCTTGATGTTGTTGCCGACTTCCTTGATGAAGTTGTTTTCCACCAGCACGCTCATGCCCTTTTTCAGCTCGGGACTGAAGCCATCGAAGATATTGACGTTGGTGAAGAGTATTTGAATCGGCTTTTCCTCTTCGGCTTTTTCAGCTGCAGGCTTTTCTGCCGGAGCCGAGGCAGCCAACAAAGGACCGCTGAACCCAAGCAATCCAGCGATGGCAATCGCCAGGCAGCTGCGTTTTAGAATTGACTGTAATGACATAGTTTGATCCTCGTTTATATTTATCTACTTTTCTCGTCAGCTGTGGAATGTCGTCAGGCTCTTTTAAAAACTTTTAACATAGCTAAGGAGTGATTACAGGTAATTTACATAAATAGTAATTACAAAGCTTTGCAATCTTGACCATTAGCATCAATTTTTATGTAAAATATATCAAAAATAGACCGCCATACGTTGTTATTATTTGCATTAAATACCAGGAAAAGACAGTAATATGAACACAGAAAGTGAACTATCAGGCAAGTCTGGACTACCCCTGGTTCGTCTGAGCCTGATTTATCCCTTTCTAGAAAACTTAGATGCTCAGAAAGTCGATCCGGATGCGATCCTCAGGGAATATGGACTTAGCCGCGAAGCCATAGCTTCAACAGATGTCTTCGTTCCGGCGATAACGGTCTATAAAGTCATTCAAGCAATGTCAAAAGCTGCGCAGGACCCTTTTCTTGCGGTCCATGTCGGGGAAAGCCTGGATCTCAGCGCCTGGCCAGTATTCACCGAATCGGTTAAACACGCCTCCTCATTCGGCGACTTTTTCTTCCGCTTTGCAGCCGAGGCGATGCAGCAGGCGAGCTCTGTTCAGATGCGTCTCGATACAGATGGCAAACACGCCACTTTTTGTGCTCATCGTGTGTTTGAACCAACGATTGTGCCGGCTCAAGCTGATGCCTTCTACGTTGGCCTGTTCACCACTATCTTCCGCAATTGCACCGGTGACAATTGGAACCCACGTGAAGTACTGGTGCGACTTTCTGATCCAGGCGCGGTTCCATCAGGCTATTATGATTTAACCGTATCCCGTGGTGACCGGCGTGGACCATCAATTCAATTTCCACAGAAGTGGTTACTGTTGCCTGTTGATATAAAGGGTTTTAATAAACCTTCTAATATGGATATAGACTACAAGTCGCCACCACGATCATTGACAGATGCGATACGCTCTGCTTTGAAGCCTCATCTTCACCGGGCTGATCTGACAGCTGAGCATGCTGCAGAGATATGTGGGTATGAAAAGCGCGCCCTCGGACGAAAGCTCAAAAGCGCTGGCACGACGATAACAAAAGAGATCGCCACCCTTAAAGCAGAACAGGCAATGCGACTTCTAAAGGAGACCAGCCTGTCCATAGCTGAAGTTGGTAACGCCGTTGGCTTTAGCGACCCCGCTATCTTCTCCCGTGCGTTCAAGAAGTGGGCAAGTGAATCGCCGAGGCAGTTTCGAAAGAGATACCGAATGCCCAGCTGATTAGTATTGCAGCTGGCTGGCCGTCCTCCGCTAATACCGATAACATCTGTATTCAACTCAAAAATCATTCACTCTAATGATCAACGCAGTCAATCTAACCAAGCGGTTTAAAAACTTCATGGCAGTGAATGACGTTTCTCTGCAGGTTGAGAAAGGACAGATATTTGGCCTGCTCGGTCCTAATGCCGCCGGAAAAACAACGGTCATACGGATGTTGTGCGGCATTATTGAATGTGATGAAGGTAAAGTCAGGCTGAATGGCAAGAGTGTCAGCAAGGCCAAAACAGATTTTGGCTACGTGGCACAGCACTTCGGGTAGTATGAAGACCTGAGCGTGTGGGAGAACCTGTCATTTTATGCCAGCATGTATGACATAACTGATAAAAGCTGGCTCGATACCTTGCTCGACCGTTATGAACTGACGCAATTCAAAGAGCAGTTGGCCGGAACCCTCTCTGGTGGCTATAAACGCCGCCTGGCACTGGCCTGTGCTTTGGCACATGAACCAGAGATACTTTTCCTCGATGAACCGACTGCAGGCATCGATCCGCTCACACGCAAATTATTATGGGATGATTTTTACCGCTTGAGTACTGAAGGCAAGACACTGTTTGTCACTACCCACTACATGGAAGAGGCCCAGCGCTGTCATCAGCTGGCATTTCTATCGGCCGGGCATAAAGTCGCTGAAGGATCACCGGAAACAATCAAGCAGGCGCTCAATAACGCCAGCGTGTATTCTGTTAACATCCCATACCTTCCCGAGCTGCGTGATGCACTGATGGAATTGCAGGGAATGATACTGGTGAATCAGTTCGGTAATGAGTTGCGGCTTGTTGTGAGACCAGAAGTTAAACAATCAGATCTGCAAAAAACCATTGACGCTGTAACAGGCTCGCCCGCGTCTCTTCAGCTTAGCGAGCCAAACCTTGAAGACGTGTTTATAGCACTGACACAGGAGCAGCCAGTAAAGCCATGATGACAGCCATTATAAAAAAGGAATTATTGCAATTGCGTCGTGATCCGAGGCTGCTTGCACTGATTGTTGTAATGCCGCTGGTTTTGCTGATCCTGTTTGGCATTGCTCTGAAGCTGGAACCGCAGAATGTGCGGATGGCGTACTACGACGGTGATCCGTCCTTCTTTACCAATTTAATCAAAACCGGCCTCTGGAGCGATGGCTACTTTGATCTTTACGAAGTGCAGTCGAAAGAACAGATCATTGAAGAAATTCGCTCTGGCCGTGCCAAAGCCGGTCTACATATAGACAAGGACTTCTCTGCCCTGCTGACTGAAAACAGGCAGCCACATATCACCTTCCTGGTTGATGGGACGATGCCCTCACTGACCACGGCGATGAAATATAATTCGAATAGCGCGACTGATGAAGGCGTCACCAATGATATGTATTTTACCGATGCAGATGCCGACAACGTGGTCATCGCACAGGACCCTTTCATCATGGACACCGAAATTTTGTTCAACCCGGATGAAAAGGAAACATGGTTCTTTCTGCCCGGCGTTATCGGCGTGCTGATTATGCAGATTGCCCTCATATTAACCGGAATATCCGTTGTCCGTGAGCGCGAGAAAAAGACCCTCGAGCAGCTGCTGGTGACACCGATGAGCAAGACCACGTTTATTATTGGGAAACTACTGCCCTATATCGTCATCGCACTGCTGGATTTTTATTTTATCCTCGGTGCAGGATGGGCATTATTTGATCTGCCTCAGCCTAACTCTCACCTGCTGCTGTTTATTCTTGCCTTGATTTTTGTTGCTGTGATGATTTCATTGGGATTGCTGATTTCACTGATAGCAAAAACACAGCAGCAGGCGATGTTTATCGCCATTTTTATCATCGTGCCATCAATCTTATTGTCCGGTTTTATATTTCCCCTTGAAGCCATACCGGATATTGTCAGACCAATCAGCTACGTCATTCCATTTACCTATTTTGTCGAAATAATCCGTGCCCTGTTAATCAAGCAAACCCAGTTTTCTGACTTGATATGGTCCTTCATCTCATTATCAGCATTTGCCGTGCTGTTTGTTTCTGCAAGCATTTTGAAGTTCAGACGGACACTTTAGCTAGCATACAGGGATCAAAACCTGAGGAATATATTCGTAAGGCTGAGTTGCATGATACAGATGCCTGATAACCAGTTGTGACCACTATCGGTAGCGGTCATTTTCAGATCCTGGTGAAAGCCCACAAAAAAGCCACCCGAAGGTGGCTCTTAAGATGTATGCAGTTGATTTGTGTCTATTTAAAGAGGCACAACTTTATTTGCACAAGGGCCTTTCTGACCTTCGCCAACTTCAAATTCAACAGATTGGCCATCACTTAATGTTGCATATCCACCGCCACTTTGTATTTCTGAATGATGAACAAAAAGATCTTTGCTACCGCCCTCTGGTGTGATGAAACCAAAACCCTTGTCTGCATTGAACCACTTAACTGTACCTTTACTCATTTTACTTACTCGTCTTGTTGGTGAAATAAATTCATTTTATCTTCGAATTCACCGGTCCGAACATAAAGTAATAAACTAGTTAAAAGGCACATAACGTAGGGCTAAGCAGTGCGGCGTCTGATGGAGGCTGATGGCCGGAACGCACTTGAGCGTTTTATTAGGCATTTACTTGTTTTTTTGTATTAGTTATAAGGTTGTATAACCAATAGTACGACTACGGTAGCATAAATAGAAAAAAGAAACTCAACTATTGTACTGAGACAAGACCAGTCAGTACTTTTTCACTAAATAATGTATATGTGAATTATTGCAATTATTTGATATTCCTTTTGAGTATATAGAAGCAAGGCCGGTGCAGAAATACTTGAAAATCCTGAATGACCGCGGTCGTTTGCGGTCATATTCACTACCTGAAAGAAACCCGCAAAAAAGCCACCCGAAGGTGGCTCATAATTATGTCTGTTCACGGCCAACTGAACTTCAAGAACTATGCCCCCTTTATCGGAAGCATCATTCTCTAATCTGATGAACAAGTATTCACACATAGGATAGATGAAAACGAGACACTGGCTGCTAATGCCAATAATATTGGTTTTACCACCACTACTGTATTGCTTTCGAAAAAAACAGAAAAAACAGGGTCAGACTCGTATTAATTGTTGTAAAGTTTCATACTAATGATAGCTGAGCTCTGACCCACTTTTTTCTAATGAGTAAAATCTGACTATGCCAACAAAGCGTGTACGTATCGATTTCCCAATATCCCTGAGTGAGCACAAGAAAGTGCTAAAGAAGCTGGGTGGCGGTGAACGCCTCGCTTCTGCACAGATTACCGAGTTACTGGCTCAGCCCGTGTACAAAGACGTGGTGAAGACCGCGTTGCAGAAGCACGCACAGGGCGAAGAGCTGAAGCAATACCAGGTCGAACTGATCAAGCTGCAGGAACACATGGAGCGTACCGGTCGCAAGTTGATCATTTTGTTTGACGGTCGCGATGCCTCGGGCAAGGGAGGAACCATACGGCGTGTCACGCGTTACATGAACAGCAAGCACTACCGCGTGGTCGCTCTCGGTAAGCCGTCCGAAGCCCAGCAGACACAGATGCACATGAAGCGCTACATCGAACAGTTCCCGAGTGCCGGCGAGATCGTGCTGTTCGACCGCAGCTGGTACAACCGCGCAATGGTAGAACCGGTGATGGGTTTCTGTAGAAAAGATCAATACCGCCAGTTCATGGAGACTATTATCACCTTTGAAAGAAGCTTACTCGAAGATCATTCGACTACCCTGATCAAGATGTACTTCTCGGTATCGAAAGAAGAGCAGGCCAGGCGGTTTGAAATCCGCAAGCGGGATCCGTTGCGTCGATGGAAGCTCAGCGAGGTAGACATGCAGGCGCAGGAATTGTGGGACAAGTTCACCGATAAGAAATACCAGCTACTGTTGAAGACGCACAAGCCTGATGTGCCCTGGTACGTGTTGCGATCGGATGACAAGCATCAAGTACGAATCGAGGCGATGAAGCTGATTTTGCGTTCCTGCCCTTACCGCGGCCGTAGCCGAACACTGGATTTCTTACCGAACAAGAAAGTATTCATCAGCGGAGACCAGGAACTACGTAGCATGCAGGCGCAGAAGAGGAAACACGGTAAGTTCCAGGGCTGAAAATTAAATGTCATCTAACAAGTCATCTATGGCGGACGCGTGAACGCACCACTGAACTCAACGTTAGATAAAAAGCAGCACTCCCTGTTTCAGCTGAGCAGAAATCAAATAGGCTAGAATCTGAGATGTCCAACATGTCTACACCAGGTCTATATTAATATTTTCCCTGCTTTTTTATTACACGGGAATACTTGGCGACAATGTGTGCAAAATATTTATGTATGGTGGGGTGCGGAATTATAGTTGGTATATTGATTATTCAATGACATATATAACCCCATTTATACCCCCTTATGTTAGCTATTGAATGCCACCTTTCGGCTAATAGCGCGGGAAATCTGACTTTCGCTTTACAAGTAGAATAATTTAAGTAATTGAAAGAAACGTGATCAGGTTTTGAGAAATAGAAAACTTTTGATTCATGAATACAAATCCTGGATAACGAAATTAGTTCTATTCTAATGTCATACATCCAGCCAATTCAGCTTAACGCTCTTTTTCATACAGGATATCAGCGCTACCCTCATCGCCGCTTATGCCTTCCAGTGCCCAGTTCTGGTTGAGATGGTAACGAAGGATAAGGCGGTTGGTTTGCTCCCAAACGTCAACCCGGTACTTGATAAACAGGCGCGGAGAGAGCTGTGTACTCAGTCCCACACCACCACTGGCTAGATCAGTCTCTAGATTGACCCCCGTCATCCCCATTTTACCAAGCATTCCCTGCATGAATGATTCCTTCTCTTCGAGACCAAGAGCGGACTGTATTGAGCTAGCCAGCAATGCTGTCGAGGCAGCACTGCCACTACCTGCGCCACGTCCGTATAGCAGCCAGGAGAGAATCTCGGACTGATCCATTGATGGGTTCGAAACCAGTGTAACGACAGGTGTTTGCAGGGTCCCAGTCACATCGAAGCCTACCTCACGCTGCTCGACACGCCTGCGGCTTTCGATTTGTATCGCCGGATCATCGATTGCACCACCTATGAACTCAAGTCTGCCGCTGCGGATTGGTACCGTGGCGCCAAAGGCCCGGTAAGTGCCCTCATGTACCGTCAAGGCTCCGGTACCGGAGGCAAGTTTTCCCGTTTCGCTACGCACCCGCACATTACCACCGAGCAATCCGTTAAAGCCAGCCACACGCAGACGGTTTTCACCGGTCAGCCGCAGACCAATATCTGTCACTACACGCCAGGGCGGCGACGTTGCCCTCTCTTCTCCGACAATGCGTATATCGCTTGATGGCCTTATCGTCGAAGATAAATCTCGAATCACTATCTCACTGCCTTCGATCACTATATCGCCACTCAACTTAATCATGCCAGGCTCAATGAACAACAAAAGGTCAGGACTGGTCTGTATGCTGGAGCCAAAAACATTATCGAGACTTATGGATTCAGCCGTTAGTTTGAGTTTTGTATTCCACTCGTCAACGGACTGGAGCTGAGCCGCCCCTTCAAGCACCAGCGGACGACTATCAATCTGGCTACTTCCCTTTACGCTCAGTTCATTACCGTTAAGACTGATATCCAGGTGTGTATTGTCGAAGCTAATCACCGGCTCAGTCAGATCCAGCCTTGGCACATCGAGGGATGCCTTACCTTTCAGCAGTGGTGATGCAGTAGTGCCCTTAACAGCAATCTCTGCCGAGAATCGCCCTGCGGGCAAGCTAACATCATCAAGAAAGATAGCGAAAGCTTGCAGAGTTGGAAAATCTGCTGACAGCTGGCCGTCAAGATCAAGGTCTTTTAGAGAAAGCCGATCGAGTTGCGCCGGCAGCTTCAGCTTCATATCTAGACGGCCATCATTGGCGTCCTGTAGTTGACCTGATACAAGGAGCAGATCCTTTTCACTGCGAGCTGTAATACGCATATCTCGAATAGCAAGCTCCTCTTTTTCCCCATCAACGAACGTGCGTGTAAGCTGCCCATTGTCGAGAGCAACTTCAGCGTCAAGCCTTTCTATCTTTAATTGATTGTCGAGTGAAGCATCAATTTTTACCCTTAAGCTTCCATCAAGAGCAAAATCATCCTGCAGAATGATTACTGGAATGTCTGCAAGCTGAATCCCATCTGCTTGAGCTGTAAAATTGGCATGCCAGTCATCGAGACTGGTATATTGACCGCGACCATCCAAACGCACTGGCCTTCCTGCCAGCTCACTTAGTCCTTGCAGCTGGATATCGGAGCCATCCAGTTGTAGTTTCACACTGCTGTTGCTGAATACCGTTGCTGGTTCGCCAAGTTCGATGAGCGGCACTTGCAGAACGGCTTCACCGCTGAAGCGTGGTGCCTGCCGACTACCATCAAAACGAATATCGGCTGTCAGTTTCCCGGGTGGCAAAATGGCCTGTTGCAGAAAAACATTGAAGCTTTCCAGCTGTGGCAAATTAGCGTCAATCTGGCCAGTAATATTAGTATCCGGCTTCTGCAGTAGCTGTAGGTCGGCAGGCAGCTCTACTTTTGCATGCAGCAGACCTTCATGAGTGTCATTCAATTTCAGGTCTAGCTTTAGCTTGCCATTCTCATCTGTTCCATTCAGCGTCACGGTTCGTAGCTTCATGCTGCTAAGCTCGCCCGTTGCCGCACGATGTGTCAGCGCACCATCAGTCAATTCAATCGCAGTCGAAAACTTCTCCACACGGCTGCTGTCAACGGTTGCATTTAGCTGGCCATCAAGTCGGCCAGCCAACTGATAATCACTTAACTGTGCCATAAACGGCACAGTCGCAAGCTGCAGCGACCTGATATTCAGTTGTGTGTCGAAATAATCGTGCTGCCATGAAATATCGCTGCAGATACTGGCATCTTTGCGCTGCAGACAGGCCAGGGAGAGTTTTCCGGCACCTTGCCTGAGCATCAGCTCAGCACCCTGCTTAGCTGACCACTGTCCCGAATCAGGGTGGTTCAGTACCAGCTCTTCGATAGCCGCCGTTAGTGTTTCATTGGCCAGGGAGCCTTTCAATCGAAGTTGTATGTTACCCTGCCCCGCCTCGGTAAGCTTGAGCTTAAGACTGGCGTCCTGCGGAGTTCCCTGCAATTGTAAATTGCCATCGATCTCATAGCCGGCGATGTTCGCCTTCTCAAAAATGGTGGTTAACTGTAAAGGAACATCGGCTGGCAAGGTAGAATCAACCTGCGCTTGCAATTCAATCCGCCTGATGCTCTGCACACCGGCAACAAGATGGCTACCATCCATAGACAGTTTGACGGTAGGCCTGGTACGCGAACCCAGCAGTTCACCGTCTCCCTTAATCTGGCCGGACAGGCCAGGCCACAACTCAGCAAGATCTGGAATATTGAGTTTGAATGTTGCTGTGTCCGCGCGTTCCGTGTCCGGAGTAATGTTCAGCCGCGCCTGCCCTGAACTGATTGCCAGCTTCGGATAACTGTCATCTGCCAATGGCACGCTTGCGCCAATTTTCCAGGGCCGCTCAACACCTTCGAAAATCACACTGCCCGATGCATCAACACTGGCTGTCTCACTGTTTCCTTTACTGTGTCCCTGTAGCAGAAGATCTACATCAGGCATCTCTGCAGAGACACTGTGCCGCAGATTTAATTGTGCCATCGAAAACTCCGCCTGCCAGGTTGGGGTCGTCAGCAACTGCTCTATCTGAGCACTGATCAAACTGCGTGTGGGACTGTCCAGGGCTGCTGTTAATTTTATTATTTCAGCGTCGCCATTCAACGTCGCTGATCCACGGACTGGCAGCAATATTGCAGGTGTCTGCCAGTCCCATTGCAGTTGTAAATCGGCGATTGAAAAATGCTGTAAATTAACACCACCGGTTATGCTCGCCACCAGGCCAGGCATCACAAGTTGAGTATCCAGCAGCGTGAGCTGCCCTGATTGCAGTTCAGCCTGAGCACTGATGCTGTCAATTGTGTAGCTATCAGTATCAGTTTTCAGCTGCAGTGATGAGATTTTCAATGCATCAAGTGCAATATCCGGCAGCCATCCTGGTTCACTTTTCGACGGACTATCATCCGCTTCACTGGCAACCAAGCTTAACTGGCCATCAGCAAAAATCAGTTGCTTGATGATAATCTCACCTTTTAGCAACCCGCTCGGATTCCATAGCAGCTCAGTGTAGTTTAGTTCGATAGCCAGGCCTGGCGTTTCCAGCTTTGCCTGATGCAGTACGAGACGCCCCAACAAACGACCTTCGACACTATTGGCGGCAATAGTTACCTGGTCACCAGATAAGTGGTTCGCCATGGTTAATGCTGTTTTGAGTCCCGCCGTGGTTGCTAATAGAAAGGCCAGGCCGGTAATCAGAAGACCCGCCATAATGAACATCATGCGCCAGAACATTTTCACAAATCCGGTCTCAATGTTATATGTACTCGCCACGGCCGATCCGGTTTGCTCAGGGCATTCGCGACATCAAAACGGAATACCCCGAAAGGCAGATTAATGTGTAAACCAACTCCAGCACCATGCGCCAGATCAATGCCGTCTCCGGCAAAAAAGGCATTACCGGTATCCCAGAATATTGCAGCAGCGATCTCGCGCCAGAAATAATGTTCATATTCAACTGAACCGAAGATCAGTGAATCACCACCAACCAGGCTGCCATTTTCGTTGTAAGGAGCCAGCGACTGGTAGGAATAACCTCTAACCGAATTGTCACCACCGGCATAAAAACGCAGTTGCTTTGGCAATACTGAAAAGTCATCAACTAAGGTTCTGCCAAGCTGGCCACGCAATATCAATCGGTCACGCTTAAATGTCGGCAGGATCACTGTAGTGTTGAGACGAGCCTGAAGAAAAGATTCGGTAGAAATCACCCCCTCGTAAGCACCGACCATCCTTATCCCCAGCTGCCATCCCTTCCTCGGGAATAAAATATTGTCGGCGCGAGAATTCGACCAGCCTGCGGATGGGGCGAAGAACTTACCTGAACTTGTCTCACCATCGAGTTCGTTATCCGCCGTAAATAACCAGATACCGTATTGAAAGTCATGCGGGCCACGCTTCCAGACCCGTGTGGCATCGATACCATTGACCCGGCTTTTCAGATCTTCATCTCTACGGTCGCTGAAGCGGTAAGACAATACCAGGTTGTCGTTATAGGGTTGTGTCAGCGGGATATTATAATTTAAGCCCACGCTGCGCCTGAGCTCGGCGTAATCGAGTAAGGCAGAAAAATGGTGCCCGCGTGCGTTGGTGTAACGGCGCTCCATACCAAGTTTGCCACGCACACCGAGGTCGGTCGAGTAACCGATACCAGAAAAATAGCGGTCGCGTTTGCGTCGCTCCAGCTCGATTGAAACCGGAACTTCGTCGCCGTCACGTTCGTCGAGAAGTGGTGACAGACGAATGCTGCTGAAATAGTCGCTGGAAGAAAAGCGCCGGTGCAGCACCTGCAGGTCATCATTATTGAAAGACTGGCCGGGCTCAATGTTAAAGTAACGCTGCAGGAAATCTGTATCGAAATAATCCTGATCGAGACGGATCTCACCGTAACGAAAGCGTGACCCTGATTCAAATACGATCTGGATATCAGCCTTCAGAGTGGATAGATCTATGCGGATTTCACGAGTGCTAATTCGGCTGTCGAAAAACCCGTACTTGCGTGCAGCCCGCTGCAATTCAGTTAACGCATCTTCGTAGCTCGTATCGACCAGAACATCGCCCGGATGCAGCGGGAAACTCTTTTTCCAGTTCTGGAATTCTCTGAAATCCGCTCCTTCGCCGATGATGTCGAGTTGCACGGTCCCAATCCTGACTGGCTCGCCTTTGACAACCTCGAAACGGAAGCTATGCTTCTCGCCCTGCTCTAGTACATGTGGCGTTATTTCAGCTGAATAGTAGCCGTTGACCTTTAATGCATTATTGATTTGCGTTACAGCCTGGCGCACCCTGCGATCCAGTGCCCGCGGTGATGTAGCTGCTGCCAGCTCACGAGTGACTGTTATGTTTGCGGTGGCCTGCTCCAGCAGTTCACCCTCAATACCTGTAATCTCAATTTTCGCAACTTCCTGGCTATAACCGACAGTGGGTGTCAGCCAGATGAAACAAGCCAATAGCAGAAGCACAAAATTTCGACTCATCTGAAACAATCCATTTTGCTGCCGATATCGTCGTGATGGCTGGAGTTTAGGGTCGTATTATCCGGTAAAAGAACCGCATAGCTTGCGAGTGAGAGATGATTATTGGAAAGATAATAACATGACACCGCTAATAGAATTCTATTGATTTTTATATGCTGCACCATTGCTAAGTGTTATTAGACTTTGTTGTTGGGCTCTAAAATCAATCTGTTTTAATCATTGTCTGATGATTCAGGAAATGCAGTAGTAGTCCGCTGCTGAATTGTAATTATCATTAGAGGACTCTGACTAAATGAGTACAGAAATAACCGGCAATAGCCTGCAATATGCAGGAGTCAGGAGAAGCCCTGTCTGATGTCAGTAGCACCTTTATTTTGTAAGGCGCGCCGATGGAAATTTAAGTACCCAATCGCCCGCTTTGTTACTTCAATAAATTTTAGTTTTTTTGTTAAATTTATTTCTTGTCATTCCCTTTGCCTGCTTAATACCCTGGTAACCGTACAGGCTGCAATCGACAAAAAAATCGAGAAAGATTCTTAATTGTATACTTGTTATGATGGCAATTGCTTAGATATCAAATTATTCAAATTCGACTGTTATATATTCTATTTGCACTAAAACTGCAGTATTTTTCGAACCCATTTACCTTTTCCAGGTTTTGAGAACATCTCTATAATACAATTGAAATATCGAAAATAATTCAATTCACCGGAATTCTATAGATGACACAAATACGCGAAATTGAGCTTGATATACTGAAACCACATTTACCGAATGTACTTGAGTTTTCTGATGCGATAGCAAATCTTGGCCCTGACTATGAAGTTTTTCTGGATGTCGTTCAGATGGATGAAAAAACTGAAACACTAACGGTACTCATAAAAGGACATTCGCTTGATTATCGTCGCATTGAGGAAACCATCAAAAATCTCGGGGGGTCAATTCATAGTATTGATAAATGTCACGTGGTCGGCGAAACAATAAAGAATTCATAACGATTAGGATTGACTAGTGTTAGACAGGTTAACTCTGGCATTACGCATTAGCCGATCCAAGGTGATTCTACGGCGATATTTCATAACAAACGGTTTTGACGGCGTACTAACAATGCTTGGGCTACTTGTTGGATTTCGCGTGAGCGGCAGTGTCGCTATTGATATTCTACTTGTCTCCGGTCTTGGTACTGCGATTGCTCTAGCAGTAAGCGGTGTTTCCAGTGCCTATATCAGTGAATCAGCTGAACGCAAACATGAACTTGATAAGCTACGTGATGCAATGATGGACAGGCTCGAGGGAAGTGCCCATGAAGAAGCGGCGACAATTGTTCCGGTTATGGTAGCACTCGTGAATGGTCTTTCACCATTTATATTTGCCATGCTAATTCTAGCGCCCTTATGGCTCGCCTCATCTAACATCATGGCTATTGCGGCACCTGTAGATTTATCGATTGGTATCGCTATGGTGATGGCCTTCCTGCTCGGCATCTACATCGGCCGTCTGAGTGGTACATTCTGGCTATGGGCGGGTCTTCGTTCCTCATTGCTCGCTATCGCCATCATATTTCTGATACTTCTGTTTAATTGAATATAGACAAAACCGATCAGATGCGACTGACAAGTGCAGCTCTTACCTTGAGATAGCTGTTTAAGTTAACTAACTTACATGCTGGCCTGAGAGTCAGGCTTCCGTTGAAACCTGATTCAAGCCTGCAACACATACCTATGGCGATACCGGATGAAAAAGCGATTGAGTGGCTTGCGGTTGTGCCATATACAAAAGTTGGGAGCTAATGCTAACGGTCGAGCCAACCGTTACATACTGCAATAAAATCAACTGAACATCTGAAGTGGATTTACAGCTAATTCACGATTCAGGTTGATTTATTCTTTTTTCTTTCGCAGATAGCCAGTACGGATCGCAAATAGCAGAACAACCCCTGCTAACAACACTAACAGCATAACAATTTTCACTTTTGTTTCTCCGGTTTTATACAGACAACCGCTTGTCCTGTGTCTGTAGATGTGTGCTTAATATATTTTATGAGTACCAGGATCAAAACGCCTGTTTTAAGCCGCTTCAGTTCTCTGGGCTGCCTGAAATAAATTAAAGAAGTTCGTTGTAGTAGCCAGCGCGATTTCTTCCTTGCTGATGCCTTTTACTTCTGCAAGAACATCGGCCACATAGCGGGTAAAAGCAGGTTCATTGGTTTTTCCACGCATAGGGACAGGCGCAAGGTAGGGTGAGTCAGTTTCAACGAGGACGAGATCCAGCGGGACCTTTTTCGCCACATCACGCATGTCCTGTGCATTTTTAAAGGTCAGTATGCCGGAGAAAGAGATGTAGAAGCCGATATCCAGCGCCCGTTTTGCTGTTGCCCAGTCTTCTGCAAAACAGTGCATCACCCCACCACACTCACTGGCCTGCTCTGATTCCAGCATATCCATGGTGTCCATGGCAGCTTCACGGGTATGGATAATCAGTGGCTTATTAGACTCTATGCCGGCATGGATATGGCGCGCGAAACGGTCTTTTTGCCATGTCATGTCACCCGTGCTGCGAAAGTAATCCAGTCCGGTCTCACCGATAGCTACCACATCCGGATCTTGCGCATGCTTCACCAGTTCTTGCACGCTGGGTTCCCTGCCCTCGTCATGATTAGGGTGAACACCGACAGAAGCAAAAATGAAATCGTGCTGTTTTGCCAGCGCAAGCACCTGCGGAAAGTCTTCCATGTTTACTGACACGCAAAGCATGTGCTCGACACCCATTTCGCGGGCGCGCTGAATAACACCATCAGTGTCTTCAGATAGTGGATCAAAATTTATGTGGCAATGTGAATCAACGAGCATGAAATTAAACCTTTGGGTATTCTGAAATTCAGTCTGATAAGTTGATTTTTCTATTAGCCCAAGGAACTAGATGATCATGAAGTGATATTATTCGAATACTGCGCTTCGTTCGCAATGCAGTGAAGTAAAATATGACAATCTGTCAGAGTGTATGAGTAGGCCGGGATGATTTTAGCGCGCCACCAAGTAATGTTTCTATTTTATTTCTGGCAGGTCCGGAGTCTTTCTGGTTGAACTGTATCCCGACACCGGCATGTTTCTGCCCTTGCGCACCCTGTGGTGTGATCCAGACCACGCGTCCGGCAACAGGAATTTTATCAGTACTGCTGAACAGGTTGAGTAGCATAAACACTTCTTCGCCTAGTTTGTAATGTCTTGTCGTGGGGATAAACAGACCACCATTTTTAATAAAAGGCATATATGCAGAATACAGGGCATTTTTATCCTTTATCGTCAGGGATAATACCCCTGGCCGCTTTAATATATTATCTTCATTAGACATTAATTTTGCCTCATCTACTCTCTGATCCATTTTCCTATCCGCTTAAATATCTGCTATCAGCTAAATAAATTTTGCCAGCTGATCAAGTTATCCTCGAGAGCAAGCGTATCATCAAGTGGACCACCTGCCAGTTGCTTAGTATTAGAAACTATATCAAGAAAAGCATACAACTGCTTGAAGTTTAGCCTTTTTCCACAATCAAGCAATACCCTATCACAATTATTTTTTGCAGATAAAGGATTTCCTGAAGCAAATTTTATTCTTATAATTCTGCTTATCAGCACCTGAACTGCAGTAAGTATATCAGCCAGTTCCGACTTCTTTATCAACTCAGATGCTGCTGAAACGGGGTCAATTTGCCTGTTTGCCAGCTGCAGCATGACATCTGTCACCTGCGAATTATCAGCACTTTCCTCGCCGCCCGCGAGAGCAAGTGCCCGTAATGGTATACCTGCCGCCGAATCCAGCAGATCAGCGGTGTTCGGAACTCCAGGCAATTGACTATTTAGCCAATCCAGTGCCTGCTGCTTTTCAGGCAGACGAAAATCAATGCGATTACAGCGGCTGCGCAATGTCGGCAATAACCTGCCCGGGTCATGGCTGATTAGCAGGAAGAAACTGTCTGAGGGAGGCTCTTCGAGAGATTTAAGCAGGCTGTTCGCTGCATTGATATTCAGGTCTTCTGCAGCATTGAGGATGATAATACGGCAGTTCGAAAGATGTGGGCGTGTATTAATATCCGGTACGACATCTCTAACCTGGTCAATCGCAATGACGGCTGACGGTTTCTTGCGCTTATTTCGCTTGCTCTCATCTTCCAGGTAACGCGGTGCATACGTGGCGAACAAATCCGCAAAATCTATGGTACGTTTTTCACTTTGCAATACATGCAGATCAGGGTGGCTGCCGCTTTCAAACAACCGGCATGACTGGCATTGCCCACAGGCTTTCTGATCACTCTCCTGGCATAGCAGCGTTTTTGCCAGATGTTCGGCAAATACTGTTTTACCCAGACCCGAATGCCCCGCGAGAAGATAAGCATGGGCCTGTCGACCCTGTGAGATGAAAAAGGCATCAAATGCAGCCTGCGTCCAGGGCAATAAATCTCTTTCAGTCACTCGACTCATTCTGCTAGTACATCAGTGAAGATATGATCAATCTGCAGCAGCACGTTCTCCAGCGGCTGTGATGAGTCGATAATTTTAACTCTGTCGGGCTCGCGTGCGGCAATATCCAGGTAAGTTGACCGCATCCTTTGCATAAAAGCGATATTTTCTGATTCAAATCGATCAGGGGTGCTGCGTTGACCCGCCCGCTGTAGTCCCACTTCTACAGGCAAATCCAGTAATAATGTCAGATCCGGCTGCAAACCTTGCTGTACCCATTGCTCCAGTTCAGCTATACGTTCCTGACTAATGCCCCTGCCTCCCCCCTGGTAGGCATAGGTGGCATCGGTGAAACGATCACATAACACCCACGTGTCAGCAGCCAGGGCGGGACGAATCAATTCATTCAAGTGCTGCGATCGTGCTGCAAACATCAGCATCAGCTCTGTTTCATCAAGAATATCTATGTTGCCGCGATCAAGCAGGATCTCGCGTATTTTCTCACCGGTCCTGGTACCGCCAGGTTCCCTGGTGACGCAGAGATCAATCCCGCTCTGCCTGATTAGTTTCTCTAGATGCATGAGGCAGGTGGTTTTTCCTGCACCTTCGCCACCTTCGAGTGTGATAAATTTTCCAGGCATTATTTTATTCGTTCAGGTTTTCTTGTTTGTCGGCTGAGTTGTTATACGATGAGAAATTCTTACGTCGCCCTTTCAGCTGATATTTAATCAAGTACATCCGTTTCTATTGCTTGTATTCAGACCATTATGTTGTATAGGTATAGTTCAGGTACAACCCATTAATAGCCACCGTGAAACCACCTATTGGTCGCGTTTTTCCAGTAAGGAACACCCCCGATACCGTTAGGATCGATGCGATTCTGATCTTACAAGGAGGCTTGGTGCTTAACCCAAGTATCTCGACTATACACCATTACCCCTCACCCATTAAATACGCTGATCAGGAATCCTGGACATTGATTGTAATCTCTCAGCACTCAGGCGATAACCCTCGACATATCTGAAATAC
>JARFQI010000165.1 GCA_029287855.1 Arenicellales bacterium
ATTGGTGATAAGAAGCGCCAGGCGCTGTTGAAGCATTTTGGTGGCCTGCAGGGGGTTGAGAAGGCCGGGGTTGACGACCTATCCAGGGTAACAGGAATAAATCGTAAGCTGGCGGAACGTATTCATGCATGCTTACATTAATCCTTTGGTTATTAACGGTAGTTGAGATTATTTTTTATTTCTATAGCCGCTATAGAAGCACAAGCTGTCTATGCTGTAGCTAAAGATAAAATCCTGGTAATGACGATAGAAATACAGTTATCAGGTCAGCACGCAAAGTGTTAGACTTTGGCTATACTTAACTGTAAAGAGTTTCCTGCTGCTGCCGTGCCGTTAAACATCCCTAACCTTCTTACGCTATTACGAATACTGCTAATTCCGTTCTTTTTTATTGTCTATATTATCGATGCCGGTTGGAGTAATCAGCTTGCTACCTTTATATTTGTCGTTGCCGCGATTACCGACTGGCTTGATGGCTACCTCGCACGGCTGTTAAATCAGTACACCACCTTTGGTGCATTTCTTGATCCAGTTGCGGACAAACTTATTGTTGCGACCGCTCTGGTATTGCTGGCAACTGACGAAAAAGTGCTCAGCCTGGTATATTCTGTGCCACTTTTTGCAGCTTCCGTGGCGATAATTATAGGTCGTGAAATTGTAATCTCAGCGCTGCGCGAATGGATGGCTGAACTGGGGAAGAGGGCAAGTGTGGCCGTCTCATATATTGGTAAGGTGAAGACCGCGATGCAGCTGACCGCGATCAGTTTATTGATTTACCAGGAGCCTTTACTGGGTATACCAATATTCGAGCTGGGCGAGATATTATTGTTTATCGCAGCTGCGCTTACTCTGTATTCCATGGTTGTTTATCTAAAAGCGGCCTGGCCAGTTTTGACAGAACAGGAATAACCGCTTGACAGTAGAAGCTGTGTGCATACAATAGTCGACCCACGCGGGAATAGCTCAGCTGGTAGAGCACGACCTTGCCAAGGTCGGGGTCGCGAGTTCGAATCTCGTTTCCCGCTCCAAACACTCAAAGGGGAAGCATAAGCTTCCCTTTTTTGCCCAGGCAATACCCCCCAATGGCTGGGTGGCAGAGTGGCTATGCACCGGCCTGCAAAGCCGTGTACCTCGGTTCGATTCCGGGCCCAGCCTCCATTTTTATCCGAATTATCATATAGTTCAGAATATCAGATGAAATCTGGCTATCCTTCATCATGTTATACTTTATATACTGTTCGTAAGGAGCCTGTCGGCTTTTAATAATTATTACAGACTGTTGAAGTATTCCTGTCTCGTCTGTTGCAAGCAGGACCTTCATGTCATTGGTTCTGCACAGGAAGCTATTTTGACGAGGGCTATGTGACGGCAATATATTCAATTCCCGGCTTTAGTGAACCATTTAGCTCATTAAGCCATCTGCTGGCCGCCGGGACATTTTCCCTTATTGGCTTATTGTTCGTGCTGCGTAGCCGCGGCTCTCATGGCCGTCTCTACAGTATCGGAATTTTTGTTTTCACCGTGGTTTTCCTGTTATCTATGAGCGGTATTTTTCACCTGCTTGAGCCTGGTGGTGATGCCCGCGGTGTCTTACGTCGTCTCGACCATGCAGCAATTTTTACTTTGATTGCAGGTACATTCACCCCGATTCATGTTCTACTCTTTTCCGGTTGGCGCAGATGGAGTGTGCTGGCAGTAATCTGGATGTGTGCCTTTGCCGGTATAATTGTAAAAACGCTTTATTTCGACGAAGTGCCAGAATGGGTTGGCCTTATTCTGTATCTTTCTATGGGCTGGATTGGTGCCTTGTCAGCAATCTTAATTTATCATCTGCATGGTGGCCGTTACCTGGTTCCCCTGGTTGCCGGCGCAATTGCATATACTGTAGGTGCGGTCCTGGATTTTCTGAGGATCCCGACAATTATCGAGGGGGTGATTGGCCCGCATGAGTTATTTCATGTCTTCGTCATTTTCGGGATAAGTTTTCACTGGCTGCTGATTGCCAGGATTGCTGAAGATCATAGAAAAGGGACGTTAATAACTCAGGGTGAGTAGTCTAGAAAAATGCCGTATATTTCTCTGCTTCAGCGAAAGGCAATTAGATTAAAATACTAGAATCAGGGAATGGATAATGAACAGGATACCCATGATTCTATTGGTTATTGCTTTTAAAGCGCATTGTTAGACTAACCGATGATTTTTTAAAAAAACTCTACAATGGAAACATTATTTTCATCAATCGATTACAGCGATCCAATCTGGATTGCTATCGCCCTGGGCTTTGGCTTCTTAAGCCAGGTTGTGGGTCTGCCGCCGCTTGTTGGATTTCTTGTCGCCGGTTTTACACTGAATTATTTTGGTGCAGAGGAAGGCGAGGTGCTGGCTGTCGTTGCAGACCTCGGCGTCACTCTGTTGCTATTTACGATTGGACTTAAACTACGTGTTAAAGATCTGCTGCATGCAGAAGTCTGGGGTGTCACAAGCGTACACATCATCGTGGTTAGTATTCTTTTCGCGATATATCTCGCGTTACTGAAACAATTAGGCTTACCGCTGTTTAGTGAACTTGACCTGGTAAAAATACTGATAATCGGGTTTGCACTGTCATTTTCAAGTACGGTCTTTGTCGTCAAAATACTCGATAACCGAGGAGACATGCTTTCGCACTATGGCCGCCTGGCTATCGGTGTGCTTATTATCCAGGATATAGCTGCGGTTATTTTTCTTGGAATTTCAGAAGCCAAGGTTCCATCAATATGGGCAGCATTGATGATCATGCTCATAGTTATAGGGCGGCCGCTGCTAAACATACTTTTAAACAAAATTGGACACGGTGAGCTGCTGGTACTCTATGGCCTGGTGCTGGCACTCGGTGGTGCAGCCCTGTTTGAAGCAGTGGATATGAAAGGTGATCTGGGTGCGGTCGTTTTCGGTGTGCTGCTGGCAAATAACCCGAAAGCAGAGGAAATGGCGAAGACTTTATTTAGCTTGAAAGAACTCTTCCTGGTCGGCTTCTTTCTCAGCATAGGCATGGCTGGCCTGCCTGACTCTTCTATCATGTTAGCAGTAGTGTTACTGCTCCTTGGCCTGGCACTTAAAACCGGCCTGTTCTTCCTGTTATTTTCACGATTCAAAGTACGTTCGCGAACGGCAACGACATCATCCTTAATACTGGGGAACTTCAGTGAGTTTGGTCTTATTGTCACATTGGCAGCTGTCTCAGAGGATTTGCTCTCTCATGACTGGCTGGTGGCAATTGCAGTCCTGGTCGCCTGTTCCTTCGCAATTTCATCGGTAATCAACAAAAATGCTGATGATATTTATACGCGCTTCAGAAAGCGTTTAAAACGTTTTCAACGTGATAAACGGCTACCGGGTGATGAAGATATTGTTTTATCAGGCACCAGAATTCTTGTTTGTGGAATGGGAAGGGTAGGCAGCGGTGCTTTCAGCTACTTAATGGATCATGGTGAAGAGGGTCTGCTTGGGCTCGATTACGACGATCAGGCCGTTGCGAAACAAAATTCCAAAGGCAGGAAGACATACCAGGCCAATTGCAGCAGTCCCGATTTCTGGTCGAGACTGGACAGTGAAAGTGGTAATTTTGAATGGGTACTACTGTGTATGCCGAATATTCAGGCCAAGGTGGCTACGGCAAAGATGGCAAGGAAATGGGGCTACAAAGAGCTGATTTGTGCAACTAGCAAGTTTCCAGATGAAGAAGCCATCTTAAAAGAAGCAGGGGTTGATGCGGTTTTCAATATTTATGCAGAGGCTGGAGTGGGGCTTGCCCAGAATGTACAGCAGATATGTAATGTCAGAGGGAAAAGCTGAACTTAATCATTCATGTTGTCAATAGATTGAGTTATCTACCGGAATGTTCTGATTTTAACAGATATTTCATCCCGGAGAGTTAGCTGACTTAGCTATAATCTGAATACTCCTCGAGCTATTTAGCTGGCCTTTTTAGCGCCTTTTTCCCTGCATTTCTTGCTGAACTTCTTCTTTTCGGAGCCGATGATGAAGATCCGCTTTTTGTAGCTCGCTTCTTCGATGCAGGTTTTCGCTTTGGCTTATCTGATATTGATTTTTTTAACTCTGAAATATTTATCTTTTTGCCACAAACCCTGGCATTTTTCAGTATCCGGAACGTTTCGGCCGGCATGCCGGCGGGTAAAT